>JACPAN010000011.1 GCA_016180815.1 Elusimicrobiota bacterium | reverse complement strand
GGTCGGGCCCACCATGGTGACGGAAGTAACGTCCAAACGCAGAGGGCTTAATATGCCGGTGGTAATATTCGCCGCATTGATGCCCGTAATATTAGCGCCGGCGCCGTAGAAATTGCCCGCGGTCAGATTGCCGCCAACAGTTCCGCTGGACACGTAGAAGGTAGATCCCGGTTGAAGAGTATTCGTATTGGTGATGAAATACGCGTCCAATGAATCGCTTTGGCCCATCGCATGAGAGTTGGCATGAGGCCCCGGCAGTATCCCTGTATGGGTATGGAGCGTGGTGGGGCCGCCGTAAGTCAAACTCGACACCTCAATAGCCGTTAAAAATTCATTCGCTCCGGCGCCGAAAACAACGGCGTTGGCCATGGGTGAAGCGCCGTTAAAAGCCACGCTGCGCCCGGCCCCAATAAGCACGCTGGTTGAAACATTGATGCCGCCCTGGCCGGCTGGGACGCTTAAACCGCTCAGCATGGATATTCCCGCAGGATCCAAGAAATACGCGGTATTCTCCGTGTCCGTGAAACTCGAGGCCCTGATCACGCCGGCGTCGAACGCGCCCGAACCATAGACATCGCCTTGAACCCGAAGCCGATAAGGCGCGGCCGACAAGGTTCCGATGCCCACGTTTCCGTCGCTGATAAACAGACTGCTTGATACGCGGACGCCCGTTTGGCCGTCGGCGGCTTTAATCGAACCGGCGCTCATCGTCAGCGATGAGACGGCCACATCCAACGAGGACAATGTATCCGACCCGCCCAAACCGTGAGTCCCGCCGTGAATGCCGACCGTGGCTCCGGTTGAAAGGTCCACCCATCCGTTGGAGTTATAGAGACGCAAACGGCCGGTGGCGCTGTTGTAATAGAGAAGCCCCAATTGGGCGGAAGGATCGGCGCCTTGAGGAATGAAGCGGCCGTTCATCAAAGTCAAGGTTCCGTCCACGGTTGCCGACGAAACATAGAACGTGGCGCCGGATTGCAAAGTATCCGTATTCCAAATATAAAGCGCGCTCCCGCTACCGAGTTGATTGCCGGGCAATGTTCCGGTGACCCTGGTCGTGGACAAGGCCCCTATTGTTTCCGAGAAAATATCAATCGTCGGGCCGACCATGGTCACTGAGGCAACATCAAGCCGGGCATTGGGCACAATCCCGCTGGCTAAATTACCGGCATTGAGATCGGTCAAAGCCGACGCATTTAAGGACGGCAAATTCCCGGCGCCGTCCAATCGAACAAGGGTATTGGCCGCGTTAAAAGAATTTCCCTGCAATGTGACCGCAGGATCAAGCCGGGCATTGGCCAAGGTTCCGGCCGTGATATTGGAAGCGTTCAGGCCGGTGATCAAAGAACCGGGGCCGACCAAGCCGCCCCACGCCGTCAATGTCCCTGCCGCGGAACCGCTGGTCACATAGAACGTGGCGCCTGACTGAAGCGTGTCGGTGTTAGCCACAAAATAAGCGCCTAAAGGATCGGTGCCGCCCAAGGCATGCGAAGCCGAATGCGTGCCCGGGACAACGCCGCTGTGCGTGTGCAGGGACGTTATGCCCCCATCCGTCAAATCAACGATCTGCCCGACGGAAAGCGACTGATTGGCGCCCGCGCCGAATAGAATTTGTCCCGCGGCCGGAGTTCCCGACGCGCCCAAACTCAACCCGCCGGGCAATTCGAGATGGCCGGACGTGGTGAATGTCGACACAGCCGAGCCTGCGGCGATGGTCACGGTCGCATCGCCCTTGATTTTTTCCGCCCACAACGAATGAACGGCAAACGGCGCGGACAAAAAGCGCACTCTGGGGGTCAAGGCCACGAGAGGATCCACGCCCGTGCTCACCTGAATCTCAAGATAAAGCGGCTCGTTGACGAAGATGCCGTCGGCCATGGGCGTCACGGAACCCAAGTCAAACTCATAGAGACCATTGGTGACGGTTTGATTTGTATAGCTTTCGGTCCACAACTCAGTGGGACCCGAAGGAGCGGTGAACAGCTTGAATGTGAAATTCACATTCGTTCCGGTAATCGGAACGCCGCCGGCATCGCGCAGATTACCCTGCCAATGGATGACTTTGGGCGAACTAGCGCCGAACGCTGCGGCAGCGAACAGAACCAAAACAGCAAATAAATGCGCTGATTTGACGATTTGGGCAGAGTTCGCCCTTACCCATGAACAAGGCGCGAGGCCCGAAGCAAGAACAGCCGTCCCTTCGGCGACGAAGGCTTTAACGCTCATTATCAAGCTCCGCAAGGAGCCGCCAAGGATCGCGAGCGTTCGTAGAACGCCCCCGACAATGCGTCGATTGTTCTCGTTCATGGGTTTTACCTCCCCAACGAATTTCTGATTTCGAAATTTTTTATTCATCATTTGCTTCTCACCCGGTCCATCTCACGTTGAACTTCGGCAAGGTCCACGCCGCTGCCTTCGAAACGCTTCACGATTCTCTGCAGCGCCCGGTACAGAATCTCCTTGCTCGCGTTCATGGATGCCAAGCGTTTATAATTGGCCCAAATCTGCTCGAAATCCTTTCGATCGCGGGCGATTTCCTGCTGCATGGATTCCCATTCCCGCTTGACCTCGCGGCGATCCCCGAAGGTGTCGAGCATATGCCGCAAAATCCGGACCAGCTCGGCCCTGGGCGCCAAAGATTTTTTGCGTTCCTGATAAAGCTTCCAGGCCAAGGCGAATTCGCTGTCGGAAACCTTCGGGCGTTCGGGCGCGGCAGGCGCCTGGATCATGGGGATCTCCTTGGGCGCCTGAGGAACCTGCGCGACCGGCGCCGCAGGGATATCGCGGGCCCTGGCTTCGCTGGCCGCCAACAATTTCTCGAAATCGCCGACCACGGTTTCGATTTCCCGTTCCAGGCGCTCCCGGGCTTTGCGCTCCTTGCGATAAAGATCCATGATTTCTTCCTCGGGCGGAGCCTCGCCGAAGCGGATCGTCAGGCTGATGCGATGATTGCCCTGGATTGATTCCAAGCCGCCCAACGGCATCTGAAATCCGTAATCCACGCTCAAAGCGTTGGACTTCCAGCTGACACCGGCGGCCACGGTGCGCCATGAACGATTGCCGATGCCCAGGGAACCCCTGAAACCGAACGAGCCGAACTGAGCCGTGGGGATCAAACGCTCGGCGCCCAGAGCGATGCGCTGATCCTGAACGCTCTCGATGCGATTTTTAAGCTCCAAATTGCCGACAAAAACAAGATAAGGACCCGCTTGATACGCGGTGCCCACGCGATAACTCCTGCGCAGCTTGTCCGCGATCTTGGGATCAAGAGCCAAGTTGGGCTCGTTGATATCGCCCATGCTCAATCCCAGAGACCAGCCGGAGGCATGGCGCCAATTCCAACCTAAATCCAAGCTCATGGCTTTTTTCTCGCGTCCGCCGGAAAGAACAGGATCGGCGCGGTTGGTCGCTTTGCCGGTATTGTCCAAGGCATTGTTGTTCGTGCGCACATCGCCGAACGTGCGCCGGATTTGCTTGACCGTGGTGCCGACTTGCATCTGCCCGCCGAGCATGCGCGTCGTAAACGAACGGCCGTAAGAAAGATAGAAAACCTCTTCGCTGAAGAGATTCACCAGCCGGTCTTGAGTGCGCGATTCCAGGCTGAACAAAGAACGGGCCAAACCCAACGCTTGATTGGGTCCGCGCACGCGCTTCCAAGGGTAAATAAACCCAAGATAGGACTCCTCGAGATTTGAATTATCCGTCAGGCCCAAAAGCAATTTGGCGTAATCCATAGAAATCTCGGGATTAGCGGCTAAGGCCAATTGCGCAGGGTTGTAGTAAATGCCGTAAGCTCCTTGAGCCGCGCCGGCGGTCACGGCTTCGCCGAGTCCGATTTGCCGCGCGCCATGTCCGCTGCTTTGCAATGAGGCGGCATGAAGTGAAGTAAGCTGCATACTGCCTGTTGCAGTTAAAAAGACGATGAACGCGCTTCTGACTTTTTTCATCGCGCCACTACAATCGTTCCGTTAAAAATTTGCCCCTCGGCTTCGAGTTGAAAAACATAAACGCCGCCGGGAACCGCCTGCCCGCGGGAATCCCGGCCGTCCCATTTCTTGGAATCAGCGGTCGGACCTTGAATCAAGTCCGCGACATAACCGCCCGTCAAGTCGAAAATTTTTCCCGTGACGCGCACGTCTTTGGGATTTGAATACCTGAAAATAACCACGTCGTTTAATCCGTCGTTATTAGGGGTGATGATTTTAGGCTCGACCTGGGAAATATCGAAATCAAATCCCAGCTCCCGATAAAGCTTTTGCACGTAATACTTGCCCAGATTGACCACTTCGGCGGACACGGTTCGTTTTTCTTTATCGACTTCGCCGTAAACTTTAACGCGCTCCAGTCCGTTGTCCCAGTAAAGACCCAAGAACCGATCCGCCTGATCAAGGGGTACCGGGTCTTCGGAAACCAGAGGCTGGCCGCCTTGCGATTGCAAACCCGACGCCTTGAAGGAGTTGAACGTCACATCCCCCTTGACGCCCGAGCCGTAACGCAGCACTACCTTAGCCACAGGTTCAGGGAACGCCACGTTTTCAAGAATGCGGCCCGTTTCCGCATGTTCGGCCCAGTAATTCATGGCCGTATACGTAATGCTGGTTTCCTCTTCAGGAAGCTCACGAGACCTGATCGTCAACGGAACACCGTAGGGATTCGACTGCGGCCTGATAAAGCGGGCCATATGCTCCGGCAGCATCACATAAGAGGCTTTATCGTCCGCCAGGGCATAGAGGCGCCCCAGACTGTCGACGATCAAGCTTTCATTGGAACGGTTGCCGAAAGCATCCACGGCGCGCATCTGATAAAAAACAAGCGCGTCCGCGCTCATCTCATGGGAAAAAGTATCGGCCGCGATCTGATAGAGCAGACCCCAGGGTCCGCTGACGGCGCTGGAGGAATAAATCTCGTACTTCTCGATTTCATGCGGCATCGGAGCGTAGGGCGCCGTGATTGTGGCGCCGTCTACGGTGTAACGCGGCGGAAGCCAAGTCAACGCCATCCGCTTTTTTTCTTGAATGATCTCGGCCAGAAGAGCGACCGGTTCTTTAGGCGCCGTGTTTTCTCTCAAGCGCGTAGCGCCTAAACGGCCCGGCGAAATATTGCCGGTATTGTCGATCGCGATGATCATGTAATAGAACGTGGAATAGAGCAGGTCGATTCCAGGCACAAAATCGTTATGGCTCATAGCCCCGCCTAAAATGGGCGTCATCGTGCTCAACACGACGCTTTGATCCGGCAGCTTAAAACCCATCGGCAGCGGTTGACCCTTGGTAATCAAGGCTCTATCCGGCGGCACGCCGATGCTTCGAATCAAAACCAAATGCGCGGCGTCCGATGACAGGGGAACGGTCCAGGTAAGATGATTGAGCTTGTCCGTCACCGTATCCGAAACCACGATGAAATTCTCCACATCGGGCGGCGGCGTGTTGTCCAAAAATTTAGTGACCAAATTGGAGAGAGGGGAGCCGTTGCCCCGTTCATCGAACGAACGCACGGCAAAGTGAATGTAGCGCTCCGAAGCCAAATTCTGGATCACAATGCCGTGTTGAACAAAAGGGGTGGTTACGGTCGGGATGACGATTTTAAATGCGCTGCTTTCAAAATTGGCGACACTGGTGAACGGAGATGCCGATGAAAGCGTGGTCGCGTACCCGACTTCAAAACGGCCCTCTAAAATTCCGCTAAAGCCGTCGTCGCCAGGGCTTGTCCAGGTCATCTGAGCGGTGGCGTCTTGCGTCAGAGTGACGGCCAGGTTGGTAATCGCCGCCGGCGGGGTCACGTCCCACTGCGCCCAGGCATAGACGATATTGGAAACCCCGGAAAAATTGCCGTCGTTGTCCCTGGTAAAAACGCCGAAATAATACGTCGCCCCGGGAATCAGATTAGGAATCATCCGGCCATGGAGCGACCCCTGGGCCGCGGAGGTGGTGATGATGATTTTATTGCCCGGTCCGGGAACGAAGACCGTGTCCACGGCCGTGCTCCAATCGATACGAAATTCGGACGGCGGCACGAGATTCCCGCCGAAGCCGTCGTCGCCGGTCGCGGTCCAACGAAGTTCGATTTGTCCTTCCGCCTGCCCGGGCGTCGCCGCCAAATCCGTGATCGCCGCCGGCGGAATCCTCAACGTGGCGGTGGAAATGAAATCCGTGAACGCGGTGGTGGCTTGAACGGCGTTCTCGGCGCGAACCCGGTAATGAGCCGTCGCGCCCTCGGCCAGCGAAGCATCGATAAACGTGGTCGTGGTGATGGGCGTAGGGAATGTAAACCAGTTCAGTTGATCAAAAGACCGCTGCACGAAATACTTGACCAACGGGCCGTTGTTGTTGGCGTTCCACTGGAGGGTCACGCTGGTGCCGACAAAAGCGAAAAGAAAATTCGAAGGGATATTGGGCAACGTCCAGGCGCTGATGGCTTGGGAGCGGGAGCTTCCCGTGATGTTGTAGGAAACAACGGCGCGTGATGCGATGAACACCCCGGATAAAAATCCCGTCTCCGAATATTCCGTGGTGCTGAAGGATAAGTCGCCGCTGATCGAAGCGCCTGTTTCAGCGTTGATGAGTTTCTGCGCGCCTTCAACGGCCGTGCCCGCGATCCAGGACCAGCGCACGCTCGCAGTCGTCAACTCCGCGATTTGGAAATTGCCGGGGCCGACCGGATTCGGAGGATGAGTCCAGATATTTGTTGAAGCCGAAGGCAAGCTTTCGAAACCCACGCGGTCGATGGTCGTGACCCGGTAGTAATAAGTCACCCCGTTGTCCAAACCCAAATCAAGAAAACTCAACGTGGGCGTATTGGTGGCCAGGGCAACCGATTGCGTGAAGCCCGGCACCGTTGTCCGGAACACGTTGTAGCTCGTGGCATCAGCGGATAAAGACACATCCCAGATCACTTGGGCTGCGTGGTGGAAAATGAACGAATTCATGCGCACGTTAGTCGGCGGCAGGGGAGGAATGTCGCTGGCTTTGGCAAAATTGTTTTGATTGACGCCCCCGGTTCTCAACCAAACGCCGGCGCGATTGACCGAGTTAACCGCGCGGATGGCGAAGTAGTAAGTGGCGCCGAACTGATTGAGGCCGGTCGTCAAGAACACCTCGGATGCCCCGGCCGGAGCGGGCAACGGCAACGGGCTCGAAAAACAAGCGCTGGAGGGCGCGCTCGAAACATCGGTTCTCAGCCAATCCGCATCGTTTTCAATGTTGGCGGTGGTGGAGCAAACGATTTGATAACGCACGGCCTGGCCCGCGTTGCCGGAATGGCCGGACGCGGTCCAACGCAAAAGAATCGCGCCGTCAAGCACATCGGAAGTCGTGGCCACAAGATCGGTGATCGGAGCAGGACGCGGGGTGCGCACATGAATCTCGATACTTTTTGTCGCAGCCAGAGCAACCGCTCGCGAACCGATGACAACGGCTGATAAAGCCAAAACTAAACCAATGCTTTGAGCGCATACGCGCGCGCGTATAATAGAAGCCCTCTTTCGCAGAGCTCCGGAGGACGCTGGCCCGTCAAGAGACGGGACCCCAGCAGGCAATTTAAATCTAAAGTAAGCAGCGTACTTCATGTTTCTGATTAAAAAAACACAAAGCTTCGCCAACCAAATCATTTTAAAGTTCCCCTCCAGGCAAACTTTTAGAATGAATTGGCTGCCGCTGCTGTGACTGTGATCGACATTGTTTGATATTCATCGTAAGACGTCGACGTCGGCGTGCGAATCTGAAACCAAAGATTTCGAATGGCGTTGCTGATTACTCCGTCGGCTAAACCGCCCGGCGCGCTGGCCGGTTGGCTGGTGCCGGCATCGGTATCAAAAATGATCCAGCCGTTGGTCGTGCAGTTGCCGGACGTGTCCGCGGGCGGGCGAACGGCGCCGTCTAAGGTCACTTGCCAGCACAACTGGAAAAAATCCGGAGCCGGCAGGCTGCCTAAAAGCCAATTGACCTGGCTGCTGGGTCCCGTGCTGTACGTTGAAACATTGATGCGATAGTCCTGCGTGCGCCCGCTCGAATCATTGACCACGGCCAGGCTGGAGATGGCGACGGCCGTTGAAGAAACGGCCATATCTCCGAAATCGTAATAGGTCGTGGGAACGGCCAAAGAGATCGCCGGGGCCACGCGCACGTGAATGGCGATATTTTTCGACGCGGCTTCAAGCGCCGGGCTATGGGCGATTAAAAAGGCGAATGACGCGAAAACGATAACGCCTTTTTTCATTTTACTGATCACCTCGCAATTTCTTGTGCTCATTTAACCGTCTCCACGAAAATTTGAGTAGCCGGCCGCCAATCGACCGGGGCCCCGTCGATCACCGCCTCCAGCACGCAGGCGAAGCGGCGGCCCCTGGATTCATCGGGCAGAGCCAAAGCGACATGGACGCGCTTTTCTTTTTTGGATCTGATTTTGATGCGCTGCGACGCGCTCACCCAGGAAGGATCGGGGCAATCCTCGTAGCCCGAAGGCAACCCGACTCCGGCTTGTTCGAAACTGCGGACAGTCAGCGCCAGTCTTTGTTTACGTTCGCTGGTGTTGACCAAGCGGAAAATAGCATGCCCGTCTTTTTGCGCGTCATAGGCGCGTCCGGCCGCAACGTCGGCTAAAATGACCTTAGGCGGCCAAAACTCAACGGCCCAGAGGCTTCTGTTCTTGATTCCCTGCACATGCCGCGCCAAGTCTTCGGTTGATAAGCGTTTCGCGGCCACGCTCAATCGCAGAGAGGACAAGAGGCCCAATTGCAGGCCCGGGCCAACGCTTCTGGACCAAAAATTAACCTGAAACTTTTTGCCCAACAAACGATTGTCGTCCGGGATAGCGATCACGATGTCCGTCGCCCCTTCCCGCCCGGCCTTGATTTTGAATTCGCTTTTCTCGAGCTTCACCCAGCCGATATCCGGAATCGGCTCAAAGCCGTCCCTGGCGGCTTCCGGCTTTTGCACATCAACGCGGATCAACACCGCCGACTCGCTTTTATTTTGCACGGACAACGGCAAACCGGCCGCTTCAAGAATGCCGTAGGCGACGCCGGGCTGAACATCATCGATCGTGACCTCGGAAAAACGGGAAGCCAATCCCGCCGCCCGTAAAATCCCGGGCATGCCGGATAAAAACAACATCAACAATATTTTTAATTTCATTGTCTCTCCGCCGTTACCGTGACCGTTAAATCCTGCTGATCCGTAGTCGAGGTCGACAGGGGCGTCAGCAAGCGCATCCAGACATTGCGCACCGTGCCCGTGGCGACGTTGACGCCGGTCTGGCTGCCGTCGATTGTGTAGCGCCCGCCGTCCGCCGTCGTCTGCGACCACTGGGGCGTCATCAAAATCGCGTCTTCAAATCCGTAATCGCCGTCCGCGGGCCGCGTGGGGTGGAAGGCTGCCTGAACCGCAAGCACATCCGCGCCCGGTGAAGCGGCCACGGTCCAAGGCGTGCCCGCAGTCGAGGTAGTGATGTGCAAGCTATATTTAGCGGCGGCGTTGCCGGTATTGAGCACAAGCGGAGAAGCGGCGGCCACGCTCGAGGTGACTTGAGTGAACGTCCCGAAATCATAATCCGCGCCGGAAATCGAAATCGCCACGCCCGCCACCTGGGAAGCGGCGGAAGGCGAATTGGAAACTTCAGCCCGATTGCCGTTGTGATCCTTGGCCCGCACCGCAAAATAATACGTGACCCCCTCCAGTAAACCTCCAAGGGTCAGCGTTTCCGTATTATTCGGCGCCTGAGGGTTCCAAGCCTGGGTCGACGCTACGGCCTGCTGCCAGGCTGTTTCATTGTTGACCGGCATTTCCGTTGAGTAACGGATGTCATAATTCTTGGCCGTAAATTCATTGCCGGAAGCGCCCGGGGCCGGGAATTGAAGATTGGCTTCCCCGGGAAAAGCGCCGGTCGCAGCCGTCATATCCGGCACGCGGCGGGGATACTCGTATGTGGGGATCAAGCCGCTTTGATGATTGAAGCCGGAAGAACTTTGCGCGAAGCGTGAGGCGTAGGAAGTGAATCCCGTGCTGCGGAACGCTCCGGCGGCGGGCCGGGTGGAGCCGACCGAAGAATAGTAGCCCCGTTTCTCCCGGAACACGCCGCCGGAGAGCTCCATCGCGGACAAGTCGCGGTTCGCCGGCCCAGAACCAAAAGCCAAGGCGATGCCCAACAGCAATCGCCTCAACCAAATTCTCAGCTCGCGAGGCGCGACCCGATGATTCACCAGATTCCCATCTCCTCAAGTTTCTTAATCAGCTCCTGGACCCCGAACGGTTTGGCCAGGTAGCCGTTGGCGCCGGCGGCCATGATCGCGCGCCGGTTTTCTTCCGTGTCATAGCCGGTGATCGCCAAAATTTTGACGCCGGCAAGTTCCGCGTCTTCGCGAATCGCCCGGCAGATTTTAAACCCATTGATTCCAGGAAGCATCAAATCAAGAATCACCAAATCGGGTAAAATTTCGCTCGTTTTTTTGCCCGCCGTGAAACCGTCCGAAACAACGCTTAAATCAACGGCCGGCATTTTTTTGCCGTTGCCGGAGGGCTTGTTTGAATAGAGCTCAAAGGCCGAACGCACAAAGTCAACGACCTCAGGTTCATCGTCAACCAAGAGCACGACCAAATGGTTCTGGCGCCGCCCCATTTCCGCTTTGATTTCATCAAGGCTGCGGCCGCGTTTAGAGAGGGAGTGGATAAAACCCAGCCGCCGCATTGAACTTTCAACATCGTAAAGACGATGGCCGCCGTCCGTTTCCATGGCGACTTGCAGCAATCCGATATCGGTATAGTGCCTGATTGTTGAACTTAGCACGGAAGCCTTCTTGGCAAGGTCACTGATGCGAACGTAATTATCCGTCACTTGGTCCTCCTAAAAATTCCTGAAGCTGAATCATGCTGTTTACTGTCTATTTGGCTCAAAAAACAAATTAAACTAATTATTTCTTGCATTTTTGCCCCTCTAGTGAGCTTTTATCCCCAATTTTGGCCCAAGTCAAGGATAGTTAGGCTCAAAATTTGGGGAGTTCTCGTACGCGCGCGCATAGGCGTACGCTGTCATCTGGGCCTTTATAGAAGGCGTTTCGCCTTCTATAAGCAACCTTACGAAGGCGTCGCTTCCGGATCCGTCTCTTCGGCCGTGGCCGCGCCGGAGCCGCTTGAAGCCATCAGAAATCCGTTCCTGCCCTTGAATTTCATCTGATAAAGAGCCTGATCGGCGCTGGCCATGAGAGTTTCCAGGTTAGCGCCATCTCTCGGGTAAAGCGCGACGCCCATGCTGGCAGTTAATCTGATTTCTTTGGGCGGATCAGCGGGATAAACCAAGCGGATATCGCGGATCGCAGCCAATACGCGTTCGGCGACGATCAGAGCATCTTGTTCGTTGGCGTCGCCCAAGAGCACCGCGATCTCATCGCCGCCCCACCGGGCCGCGAAATCGCTCTGGCGGATCACCGCGTTGACGGCCGCGCCAACGCCGGCGATGGCCCGGTCGCCCATTTGATGCCCGAAGGTATCGTTGATCTCCTTGAAAAAATCAAGATCCATCATGCACACGGCAAAACTTCTTTTGTGCCGATAGGCGCGGTAAAACTCATCCTGGAATCGTTGTTCAAAATAACGCCGGTTCGGCAAATGAGACAGCGCGTCATAAAGAGACAGACGTTCACCGAGCAGATGGCGGATCGGCCGTGAAATCGGCTCTTGGCTGATCAAATTATCCACGACTAAAACGCCGATTTCCTTGGTCTGCACTTTCAGCGGGAGATAAAGCACTTTGTCGTGATTCGCCAAGGGATGCTCCAAAATGCGCGACCAAGGATCTTGCCTTAAGCTTTGCCAAAGAATTTCAATCAAGCTGCGCGATTCGCCGATGACGATCGGGTAACGCTCTTGAACGATCGAGCGTACGCCGTGATTGATGCCGACTTCCAACTCGCCTTTAAGCGTGGCGCCCGACGCTTCGACAAGGTACAAACGCAAACGATCAAAACCAAACAAGCGATGAATTCCTTCGACGATGAGCCTCAGCCTGTCCTCCAAACGCAGGCTGGTCACGAACAGCCAGGACAACTCGCTGAACGACTCGATCTGGGAACCCTGCCGGCGCATGCGCTCACCCAACAACGCCAGGCCGAGCCATTCCCCCAGCTCTTGCGCGCAAGCGACCAGCAAAGCCCGCTCGGTCACGGGGGTAACGACGGCTTCCAAGATGCCCCGGTTTTCCGAAGCCATTCTCTCCGTCTCTTTAAGCGGCAAGGTTGCGTTTAATGAGCTTTCCGCATGAAGCTTGATCAACAGCGTCTGCGTGGGTTCGTCGTCGGAGCCGCCTAAAATTTCCACATCGCGTTCGCCGAAGAGCAATTCGCGCATCGGCGCTCCTTCCCAAAGGGGTTCCTCGCGTTCGCCGGGTTCGATCTCGCCGCCGGCTTTGATCACCAGGGTTTCCTTCAAAAAATCTCCGCGTTCATCGAGCAAAAAAACGCTCCCCTCATGAACGCCCAGTTCCCTTTGAAAAAACCTCAACGCCGTCGTCAGCAAATCCTGAGCCTCCAACGACGACAACCTCAGCTCCTTGCGAAAACGATACAGCGCTTCGTAGAGAGAGGGACTTTCGATGGTTTCAAAACTCATGGTGATGATTTCTCCTGCCCGCCGGCGGCCGGCGTCTCTTCTGCCGAGCCTGAGGGAGCGCCTGATCCGTAGAGGGTCGCCAACAGCCGGTATTCAGCCACCGCCCGCGAGACGACGGCCGCGATATGACGGGCGTCCGAAACCCCATCGTGGAGAGCATACATATGCAAACGCATCAACGAATCCTCGAAAACTTTCATCACCGGAGCCAAATAGGGCGATCGGGCGATCCAGCGTTGATGTGAAGTCGCGGACCAATAGACTTCGCGGATCATCGGATCAGCAATGCCGTCGAAGAAAGATTCCCACAAAGGCAAGCGCGCGGGCAAGACGCCCAACTGAATCGACGCCGACGACCAAGCCTCGTCATCGCCGAGCCAGGCTTCCAGCACGGCCAAAATTTCCGCGCCTCCGAGCTCAAGAGGCCGACGCGTCACCCCCAAGGCAAACTCCTCCGCAACGACGACCGGCTCCGTGATTCTCGGCGGCAGCAGGCACCCGATGCGCGGGTCGTTCTGACGTAAAGCCGATGGAAACGCCGTGGAAATTTGGCAAAACGCTTGATCAGGAAACCGCCCCACGGTTTTAAAACCGCGTTCCGCAGCCAAACGCTGGGGGGCGGAATCGGATTGAGCCCAAGAACCTGTCTCCGGAACCAACGCGTTCAACATCGCTTCCAGCGCCCTCAATGCTTCGGCCTGATGAAAAGCCGGCATTAAATTCAACGGATCTAAGAATTGCCCTCCGAAATTTAGAATCCACCACATGGCCATGGCGCCGGTCAGCGGCATTTCCAGGGCGCGCAGTCCCAAATTCTTCTCCCTGGCCGCCGCCACCGCGGACATCCATCCGCTATAGGTTTCCAAATCCTCCGGCGTCTTGTTCAACAGCCGCAAAAGATCTTTGCGATAAAACAACGAAGTCAATCCTACCATCCAGGGCAAGGTGATCAATTCGTTCTTGGGTCCGGAAGCCCCGCCGGACGTTTTCACCGGTGGGTTGGTGGATACGGCCGAATAATTCGATCCGAGAACGTGCTCAATTAATTTTTCCCACCGGGCCGGCTCCCATTCGATGTCGCGCGTCCTGGCCAGAAGATTCAGGTATTCCATCGACTCCTGCCAAGCGAGCGGGTATTCGATGATGCTGGGAAAGTTGTTCTCCGGATAATTCTCTCTTTTGACCAGTTCAACGCATTCAGCCCAAAGCCGATGGCCAGGCAAAATTCTCCAATGGATGGCGACGCGTCCGTTGGTGACCGCAGCAGTGTGGCGGGCTAAAAATTCCAAACATTCGGCCTGAGCTTTTTTATCCGGACGCTCAAGCAGCCAAATGATCATTTACTCTTTATTTTTCCAGAGACGGCCGTAGGTCCAATAGGCTTTGCGGGGCTGGCGCAGCAGGGCTCCTTCGGGGCCTTCGCCCAACGCCATCAGACCGTAGAACTCCGCATAATCATGGCCGTCGGCGAAAGGCCCGGCCTCTCCCGGCGTCGAATCGCGGACATGCGCCCGGCTCGTCTGCGACGGGGCGTCGCGCCACCAGCCGTCCACCCACTCCCAAACGCAGCCGCCCACTGATACGCCGGCGCCCGCGCCGCCGCCTTGATGATATTCGATATCCTGCCATGAGCGGCGCAAGGCCAACGATTGCAATTTTTCGGCTTCAGGCTCTTTAGTTCCGGCGGCATAAGACGGCATGCCGTAGTCCATAACCAAAACAGGTTTTCCCCAGATCTCTTTAAGCGGGCGCCAAAAACTTTCCCCGAATCCGTGGAATCCACGATAAGCCGTCACACCCAAGACATCGGCCTGCGCCATGGCCACGACCACCGCCGGTAAATCGCGCAAATCGTGAGTCACAAAAATAACAGGATGAAGCTGATCGATTTCCTTGACCGCGGCCACGGCCTTGGCGGCAAATTCGAGATAGGCCTTGGCATTGGATCTGGGCATGAGACCCCCGGCGGAATGAATGCTGTGTGAACCCAAAGCCCAACCCAAAAGATAATCCTTGTTTTTATGACGGTTCACCAATCGGCGCAAACGCAGGAGTTCCCTGTTTTGATCGGCCGGATCGGCATAATTGATCCGGCTCATCCATGGTTCCGGCAAAGCGGCGCGATCGGTATTCAAGCTGTCGGCAATAATGAAGTAAAGTCCCCAACGCCGGTGCGCCTCTTCTAGAACGGCGGTATCCGAGGGAGGGCGCGGCAAAACAACGGTATTGACGCCGGCTAAGGCCATGAGACCGAAATCACCGAGCTTGGGCTCCCCGCGATCAGCACGGCCGTTTTTATTGCCGTCGATCCAGGTTTCCAGGATATCCGGCCGCCCGTTTTCGTTTCGATCGGCCGTCCAACCGGTATCCCAAAAACCAGCCGCTTCGACGGAGGGAGCGCTCAAATCATCGCTTGCGACTTCGCGATCAGCCTGCGGCAAAGGCCGCGATAAGCGGCTTTTCCACTTTTTCCAAAAACCCTCGGGCTCCGGCGCCGGCGGCACCGGAGGGGGCACATAATGAACGCCGCGGACGAACATCGGCCGGCCGCGGACTTTCATCAACCAATGCCCGTTGCCGTAAGAGCTCAACTCCACGCCTTTGGATGATCCGATGGTACGCTCCGGCTCCTGGGATGACAAATCTTCGGCCGACGGCTTGTTGCCGTGGCTCACTTTAAAAAGTCGCCCCGGCCAAATGCGCAACACATCGTTCGACTCCTTATCGTCGTAGCCGTTCTCAACGCGTATTTCTCCGCCCATATAGCGCAAACCAAGATTGGGGTATTGCCGAGTTAAAAAATAAACCGCATCCATGGCCTTGACCCCCAGATAATCGGGCCAAAAAGCCGGAAAATTTCGCAAAGGATCCTGCTCGAATGGAAAATGAATGACCGTGGCATAATAAGCCTCGATCGCCTCGGGTATGCGGCCGGCCCGCTCAAGACACTGAGCATAATTAAACTGACGGACGCCTTCGGCGAATCGGGGATCATAAGATTGCCAGGGATCGAGTCGCCCCCAAAAATCAAGGCATTCCTTCGTCGGCAAGACCCAAACCTTGTGCTTCTGAATCAAGGTATTCGAATCGATCCGGGACTCGGCCTTCGCCGGACGGATATTAGGATAAACCCCGGTCGGCAAATGGCGTTTCAACGCTTCTTTGTCGTCAAGGCGATAACTATAGTCCGGGCTGCCGACATTGTCGAATTGACCGTATTGATCGTAGGGAACGGCCGGCTGAAGTGAACCGGCCGCCCGGGGGCACGCAAAGATGGCGGCAACCAGAATCAATCTTAATCTGGACACAATCACAATATTATCCCTCCTTGGCATATTTCGCCGGGGTCTCCAGGGCAATAAATTGTAGGACTTTTTGCCCAATCAGAAATGGGACTTTCGTCCTAAATCTGATATTTTTTTAGTATTTGCGATCAGATGGGCGATAATGCCCGCTGAAAATCCATTATCGATGTTGACCACGCAAACGTTGCTGGCGCACGAAGACAGCATGGTTTGAAGCGCAGTGCGCCCCCCTTCCGAAATTCCGTAACCCACGGATGTCGGGACCCCGATAATCGGGAAAGGGCACAAACCTCCGACCACGGAAGGCAACGCCCCTTCCATCCCGGCGCAGACAATGGCGCAGCTTAATTGTTCCAAGTGCCCGCTATTGTCATAAAGACGGTGGATGCCGGCCACGCCTACGTCATAAAGACGCCGCACGCTGCTGCCGAGGACTTCACAGGTAAAAGCAGCCTCCTCAGCCGCAGGGATATCTCCTGTTCCCGCTGTAATAACAGCGATGGAAGCGTCATGGACTTGACCTTTTGAAATTTGAAATGAAAAATTCTTGGGCAAAAAAGCCAATGCCCGCGCCTGATGATTGGCGCGCGAGCGCCTTCGGCTTAACCGCGCCAAAATCTTCGCCTGAGCCGGCTTGAGCCGAGTGAAAATCAAAGGCGAGCCGGCGGGTGCGGCTAAATAACGGCGGGCAATGATTAAGAGCTGTTGATTTGTTTTTGACGGCGAATAAACCGCCTCAGGGAATCCCTGACGCTCGGAGCGCCGGTGATCGAGCTTGGCGAAGCCCAAATCAATATAGCCGTTCGTCTTTTTTTCCGTCGATAAAACCATGGAATTTTATTTTACCAAGTCAGATAGGTAAATATAAATTACCCTAAACATCATCGATCAAGTCAATAAACCGGCCAGAGACTTTTTTCCGAAAAGACCCTCGATGAAACAACCGGCAACAGGCATGATTATTCATCGCCGACCAAGATCGGCGCGGAGAATTGTCTCGTGTGCGATGGCAATATCCGCGCCGATCTAAAACTAAAAAACCGGAGATTTATAATGACTAAAAAACGCGAAATAGCAGTAATCGGTAAAATATGGCTGATCGTCTTATTGTTTCCCGCCTTCGGCCTAGCGGATGAACCCGCTGTTGAGAACGCCCCGGAACCTTCAATCGAAGAAGTCGAACAGATTGAATCCGAGGTCGGAAAAAAAATGGACAATCGCAAAGCCGAGAAAAAAGAAAAACCGTCGCCTGTGCGAGTAGGCACGGAAGAAGAGGACGGTGAAAAGGCGTCCGGCTCAGAAAAATCCGGCGTTCCCAGCCCTGACGCCAAACCCTCTTGGTCCGATCCAACGTACAGCATCCGCATTTCTCCGGCCGCGGGTTACGGTTCAGGCGGCATTGATATGCGCATCGGTTTGGAAGGAGAGGTATGGATTCCGGGCCATCCGGTGGCCATCGGCGGGCGCATCGGCGGCGGCGGGCAATTCAAATTTGATCGCGATTTTGCGGTCGGGTATCAAGAAGTTCCGTTTGTCGGCGAGGTGCCGGACAACTTAACCGCTGAAGTGGTCATACCGGCCCGCGCGTTTTTCCTCATTCAACCCGATTTCCTAATTCGTATCGCCCAAGCCGGAGCCATTAATGTGGTCGTCGGCGGGGGCGTGGGCTTAGCTTATGTTAAAAAAGAAGAACACAGGGAATGCATCAGCGAACCCGAAAATCATTGCCAACCGGAAGCGCCGGACAAAGAAAGGGCCGCCTTGGTTCATTCGGCCACGACCGGCTTTATTTTTTATTTCAACGATATCGCCATGTCCGTCATGGCCCGCGTAGACGCCATGACCGGCAACGATTACGGCGGCACATTCAGCCTGGGATTCGGCGGTGTGCACCACGGCGTAGAAAAATAGCGACAGACGACTGCGTCCCTATGACCAACGCGGAAACGGCAAGGTCGGATCCACCGGTCCGGCCGACGGCTTCGCTCCTGAAACAAACCTAAGCGCCGCTGCGGCCGCGATCATCGCCCCGTTATCCGTGCACAATGAGGGGCTTGGAAAATAAACGTCGAATTTCCCACGACGGCCTTCCTCGGCCAAAAGATAGCGCAGCCTGCTGTTGGCGGCCACGCCACCGGAAACGACTAACTGATCCAGATTCAAAACCCTCAGCGCCTTTTTAGCCTTAAAAATCAACGTTTCGCAAATCGATTCCTGGTAAGACGCGGCCAAATCGTTTTTTTCCTTGCGCGTGCGCGGATGCCCATGATCCCTGAGCCGGTACAGGGCCGATGTTTTCAATCCGCTGAAAGAAAAATTCCAAGAATTTTTCAAATAGGGCCGGGGAAAGGGCACTTTTTTGGGATCACCGCTTTTGGCCATCTTATCCACGATCGGACCGCCGGGATAGCCGAGTTGAAGCATTTTGGAAAACTTATCGAAGGCTTCTCCGCACGCATCATCCAAGGTTCGCCCCAAAACCCTATAGTCGCCCCATCGGCGCACATGAACAAGGTCCGTATGTCCGCCGGAAATAATCAGGCCTAAAAAAGGCGGCTTAAGTCCGGGATGTTCTAACAAAATCGCCGCCAGATGCGCCTCCAGATGATGAACGCCCATGGCCGGACGCTCCAACGCCAAGGCCAAGGCACGGCCCGCTGATTCGCCGACCAAGAGAGCCCCCTTTAAGCCCGGTCCTTGAGTATAAGCGACGGTTGCAAGACGTTTGTTGAGGAACGCCGGATCGGGCTTAAGACCCGCGGCGGCGATCGCCGCATGCAGCACTCCCGTCATTTTCTCAAGATGCGCCCGGCTGGCTAATTCCGGCACCACGCCGAAATAAGGCGCGTGCAAAGGAATTTGGCTCGACAGCACATTGGCGCGGATTTTAAACGAATAGCGGCCTCTGCTGCCCTCGGTCAGCTCGACGATGCCGACTGCGGTTTCGTCGCAGGAAGTTTCAATACCGAGAACGAGTTGGATCACGGGTATCAGAAAGGGACGCGGTGACGCTACCGCGCCATATGCAAAAGAAGCTTGCGGGCCTTCAAAAGCTCAATCGCCCGGTCAAGCACCACATCGCGTAGCGGCTCCTCGGTTTTCGCCTTAGGAGTCTCTTCTGCCTTGGATTTTTGAGCATCCCCCGCCTTGTCCTTCTTGAAGAGATCGCGTATGGGCTTTGTTTCCTCGGGCTTATCCGGGAAATAAGCGACATCGAACGATTGATAAATTTTGGCCGCGGTTTCCCTGTCCACGTTCACGGCAATATCGGGCTCAATGCCCCACTGGCCCTTCTCTTCGGCGCCGGAATTTTTGTCCGCGGATTCCTTTGATTGTTTTCCATCGGCAATGGGATCGTGAGCGGCCGGCTCCTCTTCAGTGTCATTAGCCGTCTCCCCGGGTTTCTTGCGTTTAAACTCCTTTTTATGAATCAGCCGCCCGTTGGGCGTATAGTAATAAGCCGTGGTCAGGCGCAACCCCGAACCGTCCGAAAGATTGACCACCGACTGCACGGAGGCCTTGCCGAATGAGCGCGCCCCCACCAAAACGGCCCTCTTATGATCCTGGAGCGCTCCGGCTAAAATTTCACTCCCCGAGGCGCTTCCCTCGTTGATCAAAACGACCAGCGGCACGTCGCCGTACGCCGCGCGGGCGCCGGCCCGATATTCCACGCGGGATTCCGCCTTGCGGCCCTGGGTATAAACGACGACTTTATCCTCGCCGATGAATTCCTTGGTCGTTTCAATGGCCGACGGCAGCAGCCCGCCGGGGTTGAAACGCAAATCCAGCACCAATGATTGCATCCCCTCCTTACCGAGCTTGCTCAGCATCTCATGAATATCCTGAGGCGTGCGGGCGTTGAATTCCGTGATGCGAACGTAACCGATATTGTCTGAAAGCATCCGGGAATAAATCGTCTGAATCTTGATGACTTCTCTGGTCAACGTAAAATCTTTGGTCGTTTCCTTATTGGCCTGAGCTTGGCCGTTTGCACCCTCCTCAGGACGCCAGACGGTGATCGTGACCTTGGCTCCGGGCTTGCCCCGAAGTTTCTGAACCGCTTTTTCGATGGTAATCCCCTCCGTCGAAGAACCGTCGATTTTGACGATGCGGTCTCTGGGGAACACGCCCGCCCTGAACGCCGGGGTCCCTGGCAGCGGCGTCACCACCGTCAACCAGCTGTCCTCCCCGATCGCGACCCTGATGCCGATGCCGCCGAATTCACCTTCGGTCTCGACTTTCATCTCCTTTAACGCTTCGGGAGGCAAAAATTGGCTGAACGGATCAAGCGTGCGGACCAAGCCGGTGGCCGCGCCATAGACCAAATCTTTGACCTCGACGGATTCAACGTAATTGTTTTGAATTTGATCGATGATATCGACCAAAATGCGAATTTTCTCGTAGGCGGACTCTCCGGAGAGCCCAAGATTGTACCCGGCCGTGCCCAACACAAGAGCGAGGCCCGCAATAATCGAATAAAACGTGTATTTCTTCTTCATAACTCAGACAATGCCAGGATCTACTTTTAGCTTAACACCTTGGGAGTCAAAATTCCAGTACCGGCTTCAAGCCAATCCAAAAGACGCCTCTGGGCGCCGAACCACTCGAGCCGGCGCCCAGGAGGCAAGGCCATGGTGCGGATTTTCTCAAGAGCTCCCGGCAAACCGGGGGGTTCAAAACCGGCGACCGGGCGACCCGCCCGAAGGCCGGCGATCGCGCCGTGAAGGCGCAAAGAAATCAAAGCCCGGCATCGGTTCATCCGGCTCAAAAATTCCTCGATGCCCCCCGGCCGGTAAACAATCGTCGGCCAGACGCGGCCTGCATGGCGCATCAGCCATTTCGCCTGCCATTGATCCGACGCCGGATGAGAGAGGATCAAAACCAAACGCCCGGCCAGTTTCGGATGGATTGCTACCGCCGATAGCGCCTGGAGCAAATCGCCATGGCGAAGGGAACCGTTTAATAACAGGCCGATCGTCTCATCGGGGTCGATGCTCGGCAACGGCCAAGGCGCCGACCATGTCGGATCAGGCTCAAGGCGCGCTTCAACCGAAGGCGCCCAGCGGCGCAAAAGCTCCAGCGAGGCTTCGTCTCTGACGACAAATCTCATTTGAGAGGCGGAGACGCTCAGAAAACGCTTCATCCATTCCCGCGACATCGGACGTCCGATCGGACCGATGCTCGCCGCTTCGAACGAAACGCCTTCTTCGGCCCTCCGGCGCGCGAGAGCGGCGGCCAAAAGATACCAGGCCAGACTGCGCCGGCTGGTTAAATCCTGGAATAGGCCGCCTAAGAATACGGCGCGCTTGATCGTTCTGTTCAATAACCATCCGGGCCAAACCCTCGGCCACTCAACGGTATTTTCCGCGCCGTTGAGTTGATTGAGCCAGGCCTGATACAGCCAATCATCGCCGAAATTCCCGCGACCGAAATAACCGGCGACCGCCGTCAGGCTCCTTTTCATCGAACCCCGGAGAACTCACGATCAGCCGACACCGGCCGCTTCTTTTGAATCAAACGCTCGATCACTGTCGACGACACCCAAGCGAACGCAAAAGCGAATAAGGAGCGCTGAATAATATACAGCCAAGGCGTATGCGCGTGCAAAAAACTGTTGATGGTAGCTGCCGGGCCGAACAACGCCAGAGGAAACCAACGCCTCGCCGTCTCAGGCCGGCGGCGGGAAATCAAAAACCAGCATAGCCAGCCGAACACTTCCTTAATCCTCGGTCTTAAACCGATATGCACATCCATCCAATCGCGCCAAGTATGTTCGTTCATGGTCACGGGCCAACGGGCATCGAGTCTGGCTAAGGCTGCGGTCGCCAAAACAACCGTTAAAGCCGCCGTCGCCAAGTGCTCCCATCCGAAAACCCGGCTGCGCATGAACGCGACAAAAAATGGGAAAAGAAAAATAAAACTCACGAAATAAACAGGCTCCAATTGCGATCGAAAGGCGTCGGTCTGCAAAATCGCCCAGGCCGACGATCCGCCGCCGAGGCACAAAAAAAAGCCGGCCCAGGGCGACGGCGGCCGCAGAAGCAACACCAACAATGTCGAACAAGCGGCCGCAACAGCGATCAGGCGTCTACCCCAAAGACGGACCGGCGTCTCGAGACGCACAGGCTCAACCGGCACTTCGCCGGGCTCGAATCCGTGCTTCTTGAGCGCGTCCAGCAATTGAGCAAACCGGGCTTCCTGCGCAGGTCTCGGCTCATCAGCCGATATCCAAAACACCCCCCGACGCAAACCCCGCTCCCGAAAAGCGCGAAGGAACCTCGCCGGCAATCCGTTGGGCTGCCCGGCCCAAAACCGGAAATCTTCGGGCTTCAGGCAAAAAACGCCGCTCACCGAGGGGCAAGCAGACGCGGCGTCTAAAATCACCAAATCAACGGATTCGGCCCAAGCCGCAGGGCGCAAGCAAACGGTGGAAAGAAAAAAAGCGACGCCGAAAAATTTGGGCTTAATTTTGTTCGTTGTTCGGAGTCCGGATGGTTTCTTGAGTTTGGGGACCGGATTCATGGCCCGCCGATGAGGCGGGGGGCTCTTCTAAAACAGGAAGATCTTTAAGGGTATTCAATCCAAATTGACGCATGAACTCCGGGGTCGTGGCATAAAGAATAGGACGGCCGACGGTCTCTTTACGGCCGGCGGTGCGAATGAAATTTCTCTCGAGCAGGGTCTCCAGGGCCGCGATCGCTTCCACGCCTCTGATTTCCTCGATTTCGGCGCGGGTGATGGGCTGGCGGTAAGCGATGATGGCCAACGTTTCCATCGCAGCCTGCGACAAGCGGAAACTTGTTTTATTTTTATAAAGCTTTTTGACCCAAACGGCGTATTTGGGGTTGGTCGCAAATTGCCAGCCCTCGGCAACTTCCAAAATAACCACCGGCGAGCCTGAATCGGCATATTTTGCCTTGACGGTTTCCAGGGCCTTCATGATGCGCCCGTCGAAATCAGACTGGTCCCCGGAATCTTCGGCAGCAGAAGCATTGGCCGCAGCGGCGGATGGCTGCGGCGCAGCCTCCTCTGCAGCGGCCTGGGTTGCGTCGCCCGCAGGCGCGGTCTCGGGCTTTAAAATTTCCCGCAGACGCCGCAACGTCAACGGCTCATCGCTGGCGAACAATAGGGCTTCCAAAATTTTTTCCAATTGAATGTCCATCAGCTTAACAACACTTTCACCAAGAATATTTCGCCGTATGGCCCTTTTTGCACGGCGCGCAAAAAGCCGCGTTTGATCAATTCCAAAACCGCCAGGAAGCACGCAATCAAACCGCCTCTGGCTTGCTCGCTTTCCCAAACTTCTTTCAACGGCAATGTGCTCTTTTCGATCAACAGTCTCTGGATTTTCTCCATTTTCGCTTCAACGGGATAGGGATCCGTTCTGATGGCGAGCGCGTCGCCGTGTGCGGCTTCGAACTCTTCGAGCACCTTTTTGAAAGCCTCCATCAGGTCCCAGTTTGTTTGCACGACGGTATATTCCTCATCCTCAAAAACAGGAGGCGGGCGAAGAGTGAAACCTTCCATCAAACGCGCGCGTTCGGCCAAGAGCTGGGCCGCTTTCCCGAATCGCTGCGCCATCAGCAGCCGGTTGATCAATTCTTCACGAGGATCGGCTTGGGCCCCGGCCGCAGTGACGACCGGAAGAAGCAAACGCGCCTTGATCTGCATCAGCGTGGCGGCCATGACCAAAAATTCCCCCGCCACCTCGGCTTCGATCGAGCGTATGAAATCAATATATTTCAGGTATTCCTGGGTGATTTTTGCGATAGGAATGTCAAAAATATTGAGGTTATTCTTTTCTATGAGATGCAAAAGCAGGGCCACAGGGCCCTCGTAAAGCTCAAGGTGAACTTCAAATTCGTTGCGTTGAGTCATCGCTGCAAATGCCGGTCTTAAGTTTAGTATTTCCCGATAAGCTTTTGCTTTCCCAATCCCAGCCCAAGGCGCTCTTTAACGGCGCCCAGCAACGGTCCCGCCAGGGCGCGGGCTTTTTCCGCGCCCTCCTTCAAAATGCCTTCAAGCTGATTGGCATTGGCGATCCAATGATTGAAACGTTCGCGGATGGGCGCCACAAACGCGATCACGGCTGCGCCCAAATCTTTTTTAAAGGCGGCATATCCCTGGCCCCGGTACTGTTCTTGCAAAGCGGCGACGGACTTATCCGTCACCAAGCTGTAGATCGTCAACAGGTTGGCGATGGCCGGTTTGCCGGCTTCATCATAAATGATCTCGCGCCCGGAATCGGTGACCGCGGTCTTGAACTTGGCCCGTATCGCATCGTCCGTATCGGTTAAAGCGATGTAACTGGAAACCGAAGAAGCGCTTTTGCTCATTTTCTTGGACGGATCATCCAAGGCCATGACCCGGGCTCCTGCTTCGGGGATAATCGCATCGGGAACAACGAAAACATCGCCGTAAAGGCCGTTGAATCGCCGGGCGATGGTCCGGGTCAATTCCAAATGCTGGCGCTGATCATCGCCGACCGGAACGCCGCGAGTGCCGTAAAGAAGGATATCCGCGGCCATGAGCACCGGATAATCGTAAAGGCCGACGGTCGTCGACTCCTGATCGCCGCCTTTGTCCTTGAACTGGGTCATGCGCCGCAATTCGCCGAAATACGCGTGGCAATTTAAAATCCAAGCCAACTCGCTGTGCTCCGCCACATCCGACTGAAGAAAAAGAATCGAACGCTTGGGATCGACTCCGGCCGCCAAACATAAAGCGGCCGTGGTCCTGATGTTTTTTTTGAGCTCCCCGGGTTCCTGGGCCACGGTGATCGCGTGCAAATCGACGATGGAATACAAACATTCATGTTCGGTCTGAAGAGCCACCCAATTTTTAAGCGCCCCAAAATAATTCCCCAGATGAACGATGCCGGAAGGCTGGATACCGGAAAAAACGCGTTTTTTCATCGAGGATTCACACCAAAAGACGGTAAAGCAAGTATACAATAGGGGTCACAATGCGCCCGAAAATCCCGGTCATCATGAGCAACAAAATAATAAGAAACCCATGGGGCGCCAGGCGTTCATACTGTTGCCGCCATAAAGGCGGCAAGACGACCTCAAGCACTTTGGAACCGTCCAAAGGCGGGATCGGCATGAGATTAAAAACCGTCAGGTAAAGATTAATGATGATGGTGTAATTGAAAACGCGAATCAATAACGGATCCTGCCAGGGGGCGGGCAGCCATCTGACCGTCACGGCAAGCCCCAAAGCCGCGGCCGCAGCCAGAAAAAGGTTGGTCATGGGACCAATCGCGGACACAAGAAAAAGAGACAGCGGCTGGCGATCCAGCCTGGAAGGATTAACGGGCACGGGTTTGGCCCAGCCGAATAAAGGCGCGTTCGTCAAAAAACACATTAAGGGCAAAAAAATCGTGCCCATGGGATCGATGTGAGGCAGGGGATTAAACGTCAGCCGGCCCATCACCCTGGCCGTATCATCCCCGAATTTTTCGGCGACCGCTCCGTGCGAATACTCATGGCAGATGATGGAAAAAAATAGCAACGGCAATTCAATTAATAAACTTAAATCCATGACTATGCCTTGATCCGTCCTTTAAGCCAAACCAATGCCTGCCGGCGCGTGGCCAAGCGGCCCTCAAGAACCAAATTCAACGCCTCATCCAAAATCGAACCCCGCAAGCGTTCGCCGACGTTCAGGCGTTTTAGATCGCGGCCGTTAAGCAAAGCCGGATGCGCCCGGCGAAACGCTTTGAGCCAAGCCGGACGCACGACTTTAAGCGCGGCCAGCGTCAGGGGTTCCGGCTGCTGCGAAAGACGCCATTTTTTAAAAGCCAACAATTCGATCTGGCCCAAAGCGCGGCCCACGGATCGCAGGGGCCAGGGATGCTCGGAAAGCGGCGATTTCATACGGCGTTTCTCCTCGATTAACTGCCAGGCGTAACAGGCGGCCAAGCGTTCCAAAGGCCCGGCTGCGCGCAATTGAACGGCTAAGGAGTTAGGGCCGATCGGCGGCAAAAATCCAAAATCACAGCCTTGGGCGGCGAAATAACTCACGGCGCCGGCCCACCGGGGCTCTTCAAAGGCGCGCAAGAGTTCGTCCCTACGGCGCTCCCAGGAAACGCGTTCCAGCAAGCCGCCGGCGACAGCCTGCCGCGCCAATTGATCGGTTGATTCATCGAAACAAAACCCCAGCCGGGGCATCAAACGCCAGGCCCTCAACAGTCTTGTCGGATCATCCTCAAAACTTTTATCGTGAAGAATGCGCAGACGCTTCAGGCGCACGTCCCCGGCGCCGTTGAAACGATCGACCCAACGGCCGGCCACCGGACGCGACACCCCCCAAGCCATGGCATTGGCCGCAAAATCCCTGCGCCCCAAATCTTCGGCGATATCCGCGGCTTGGGAAACAACCGGCAAAGCGCCGGGATAAGGATATGTTTCCTTACGGGGCCTCGCCAAATCAAGCCGCCACCCGCCGGGAGAGTCCCATCGTAGCGTTCTAAATTGAGCGAATTCCCGGCGCGAGCCCGGCTCCGGTGGAAAAGTTTTCAACAGCAGGGATAACGCCTCATGGTAAAGGGCGTCGTCTCCTTCCACGATAAAATCAAAATCCTTGGATTCGACGCCCAGCAAACGGTCGCGCACCCAGCCGCCGACCAGATAGAGGCGGCCGTCAAACGAACGGAGGGGGCTTAGTTTCTTGGGTGGGTTGAGCCGGAGCATGAGTCCTTTGTTCCAACGAATCCAGACGCTCGATTAATTCCTTCTGCAGACGAACGGCCGATTCTTCAATCGCATCAAGCCGCCCGCCCATCACGCGCAAAGCTTCGAAATGGGTCAGCTCAAGAGTCCGGACAATTTCAGCCAAACGCTTGATTTGAGCTTCGGGATCGCCGGCGTCGGATGATAAGGCGTTAGCCCGCGGCCGATCATCCGCTGCCGATGCGCCTGGCGCCGAGGGAACGGATGGGACCTGCGGGGCAGGCATCGCCGCGGGAGATTCGGCATTCGCCGCGCGATGCATCAACCTCAGCCGCCGCCAAGCCCAATAAGCGAGAGCCAAGGCCGCCGCGCAAAGAAGGCCGCAAAAGAGAACAATAAAATCCATTGACAGCCCCTCATTATCTGTTTTATCAGCGATCGATGCCAGACGGATGCCGGTAAAATATCCGCTATCAGCCAAGGCGCAAACGCCAACGCAAAGAGGAGATCACGGCCCGCGCGCCGTCTGTAGTTCTGATTTTTTTGCCCTCGGCCATGGTGCGGGGAGCGTAAACGATGGGCAGCTCCCCATAAACGAGCTTTCCCCCGGCTGCGGCGCGTCCGGTTTTGACCGCCAACTCAGCCTCGACTTCGAAGCCGCCGGATTCGATGCCCCAGTTTTTCAAAAATTCGGTGCGAAAAAACTTTCGCCCGGAATAAGCGTCGGTGATGCGCACGCCCGTCAATAAAGACACCCATCGAGAGACGATTTTATTGCCCCAGAAAAACAGGGGGTAATGTGTCGGGTTGGGCTGCAAAAAACGGCTGCCGAAAAAAATATCGCAACGGCGCTCTTTCATGGCTTGGAAACATCTGGGGATATCATTGGGGTCGTATTCCAAATCAGCGTCTTGGATGGCGAAATACGCTCCGGATGAGGCGCCTAGCGCGGTTCTGAGACCCGCACCCTTGCCTAAAGAACGGCCGTGCTCCAGGAGATGGATAAAATCATAACGCGCCGCCCATTCCTTGGCGATTCGATTGGTCCGATCCCGCGACCCATCGTCGACGATTAAAATTTCTTTGCTGATCGGCAAAGCGGCCAGCAATTCCAAAACCCCACCCAACGTCCGCTCCTCATCCTTAGCGCAGACGGCGATGCTCAGTTCAGGCGGCAAGGACATGGATAAACAATTGATTGGAAACGAGCCAGCCATCGGGCGTCAAACGCGACCGGCCGTTTTCTTCGACTAAATAGCCGCGACTGCGGAAATTGTTCACGGCTTCAGGATCTCCATAGCGCTCAAGCAGCGCCTGCTCGACGCCTTCGCCGAGCCGAAGGCCTAAAATCGTCCGCCGCCGGTTGATCTCTTCGTCATCGAGCGATTCTTCATCGACAGCCGGCGAAAGCCCTTCTTGCATGCGCTCCAAATAAGCGTCAAGCCCGCGCGCATTCACGAAACTTTTTCCGTTGATTTTGCTTGAGGCCGCCGCGCCCAGGCCCAGATAATCCTGATAATGCCAATACTTCAAATTATGCCGGGCCTCAAAACCTAAACGGGCGAAATTCGCCACTTCGTAATGCCTGAATCCCGCGGCCGCGAGCGTCTCATGAGTCATCTGATAATAATCCGCTTGCAGGTCGCAATTGAGCGAAATTTTTTCCTTGGCGAAGGGCGTCCCCTCTTCGATTTTCAGGGAATAAACGCTCATATGTTGAGGTTGAAGCGAAAGCGCCTGATCCAGCGAACGGCGGTGCGCGGACATATCCTCCCAGGGCCAACCGGAAATCAGGTCAAGATTAATATTGACGAATCCGGCGGCGCGGGCCGCGCTGATAACTCGCGCAGCATCCTCCAGGCTGTACTCGCGGCCCAATCTAGACAACGTGCCAGCCTCGAAACTTTCAATGCCCAGGCTTAACCGGTTGAACCCGGATTCAACCAAACGGACTAATTTTCCCTCCCCCTCGCTCCCGATTAAAGTCGAAGGATGACCCTCGATCGTCCATTCAGCCTCTTTGTTGATGTCGAACGATTCCCCTAGGCATCCGGCCAAACGGACCAGCAAATCCGCAGGCCAAAGAGTAGGCGTCCCGCCGCCTAAAAATACCGTGTCCACGGCAACACCCGTCCAAGCTTTCATTTCAACGCGCAATGCGTTGAGATAGCGCTCCCATAACGCGCGATCCTCATTGGCAACAGTGGCAAAAGCGCAATAACCGCAACGGCGGCGGCAAAAAGGAATGTGAATATAAAGTCCGATGGCTGATTTCAAAACGTCGAAGGTCGCCGATTCGTTATTTCGCAGGCGATGCGGCTTTGCCGTCTTTCTTGAATAATTCCGAAACACCGGCCAAGGAACCCAAAAGCCCCGAGCTCTCCAGCGGCAAGAAAATTTTCGTGGCTTCGCCGTCCGCGATTTTAGCCAAGGTTTCCATATATTTGATCGCGATGAGATCGTTGGTGGGACGGCCCGTGTGAATGGCGCTATAGACAGTCTCAATCTGGAATTTATCCGCCTCCGCGATTTTGGCGATGGCCAGGGCCCGGCCCTCGGCCTCCAGAATAGCCGCGGCTTTGGAACCCTCGGCCTTTAAAACGTTCGACTGCTTGTCGCCCTCGGCCCGCAAAATAGCGGATTGTTTGACGCCCTCGGCCTCTAAAATGGCCGCGCGCTTTTCGCGTTCCGCTTTCATCTGTTTGCTCATGGAGTCCGTGATGTCGCGAGGCGGCTCGATCTTTTGAATTTCAACCCGGGCCACGCGCACGCCCCATTTATCCGTGGCTTCATCGAGCACCTGGCGCAAATGGGTGTTGATGCGTTCGCGCGAGGTCAGCGTCTCATCAAGCTGCATGTCGCCGACGATGTTTCTCAAATTTGTCTGAGCCAGTTTCGTGGCGGCCAGGGCGAAATTGCTGATGTTGTAAACAACTTTGAAGGGATCCGTCACTTGGAAATAAATCACGGCATCGACCGTGACGGTCGCATTGTCCTTGGTGATGACTTCCTGAGGAGGGACGTCGATGACCTGTTCGCGCACGTCAACGCGGCGCAAGTCCTGGATATACGGAATGATGAGGGTCAATCCCGGTTCCACGATGTTTGAAAATTTACCCAAGGTTTCCACAAGGCCGCGCTCATGCTGGCGCACGACTTGAATCGAATTCGCCAACAAAACAACGGTGAATAAGACCGCAATCGCGTAAACAATAAGCATCATGATCCCCCCTTAAATTTTCTCAACGATCAAATGAACTCCGTCGACGCCCTTGACGCGGACCTTGTCCCCGGCCGCCAAGGGCTGGGCCTTGGCGTCGCCCAAGCGCGCGCTCCAGTCATCCCCGGCTAACATCACCAAATAACTGTCCGGCTGCCGGGCGTCGCCTGGGCGCTCCTGGACGATGCCTTCCTTGCCGATCAATTCCTCGACATTTGAACGGCGGCCTCCCTGGCGGCGATTTCGGCGGGCGTAATAAGTTAAAGGAGCCAGCGTGGCGACCGAAAAACCGCAGAACGTCCAAACCGCGGGACCCATGGCGGTGATGAAACCCAAAAAAATCAAACAGCCGACGATCAACGAGGCCACGCCCAGCGACAAAAGAAAAAAATAGGTGGGAACAAGCACCTCAATGACGATGAGCGCGATGCCCGCGGCGATCCAATACCATTCCATAATATCCGGTCTTTATTTTATGACTTTTATCCGGCGGGGCGGCCAATAAATGAACCACGCTTTGCCTTTCAAGTATTTTTTGGGCATCGGCCCCCAAAAACGCGAATCATAGGATGCGTCCCGGTTGTCCCCCAGGGCGAAATAATGACCGTCCGGGACGCGCACCGGCCCGAAATTGTCGCGGATTTCATCGTGGCGCAGAACCATCTCCAGCTGTCCTTTCTCCCAATAGCGCTGGTACTCCTCGGGAGGCAGGTTCTGGGATTGCGATTCAAACCGAGGAAATATGCGCGGGTCCAAAAATTGCGTGTAAACCTCCTGGCCGAGCGCTTTGCCGTTGATAAAAACCTGCTTGTTTCTGATGACGACCGTGTCTCCGCCGACCGCAATGGCGCGCTTGATGAAGTCTTTGCCGAAATGCTGATGGTTATCGTTGGCCGTCGGGAATTGAAAAACAATGACGTCTTTGGCCGTAACGTCCGATACGGAAAAAACCCGTTTCTCGGTCATCGGCACGCGCACCCCGTAATAAAACTTATTGACGAAGAGGTGATCGCCCTCATAAAGAGTGGGCTGCATGGAGCCGGAGGGGATTTTAAAAGCCTGCACCAACGTATACATGATGACCGACGCTAAAATAACGGCCGAGGAAGCCGTTTGGGCCCATTCCAAATCCACGGCCAGCATGTCGCGCTTGGCCTGGACGTTTTTGACCTTAAACAAGCTGGAGATGAAGCCGAACAGGAAACCGGTCGCTCCGCCCAAAGCCCCGACTTTGACGAAGCCGCGCACATTGCCCATATAGGCGTAGATCGTGACGGCCAGCAGCACGCCGACCATGCCGTAAAACAAACCGTGGAGAAGGCCGGCCTCAACCGGGGAGGGCTGGTCTTGGTCTTTCTCCGAGCGCTTCCAATAAGAATAAAGCAGCCACTTGTACAGCCAGATGCCCACGCCGATAAAAAAAAGCCTTCCTTCGGTCATTGGGTTATTTTAGGTTTTACGCAGCACGGTCAAAAACGCCTCCGGCGGCATCTCGACTTTGCCCAGCATACGCATTTTTTTCTTTCCCTCTTTTTGTTTCTTTAAAAGCTTCATCTTGCGGCTGATGTCGCCGCCGTAGCATTTGGCCAACACATCCTTGCGGATGGCAGCGATGCGTTCTTTGGCGATGATTTTACCGTCGGCCACGGCTTGCAGCGCGACCTCGAACATTTGCCGGGGCACGATATCCCGCAAACGCTCCAACAATTCGCGTGATTCGTCATAAGCGCGGTCCTTGGGCGCGATGAAACTCATCGCGTCGCAGGTCTCCCCCTGAATCATGATTTCAATTTTGGCCAACGCGTCCTTCTTTCGATAACCGGCTAATTCATAGTCGAGCGACGCGTAACCCTGCGAAATGGACTTTAATTTATCGTAGAAATCCACCACCAGCTCGGCCAACGGGATTTCCCAAATCACCTGAATGCGCTCGGGCGTCAAATGAAGCATTTCAATATGAACACCCCGGCGCGATTTCAAGAGTTCCAGGATAGCCCCCAGATAATCAACCGGCGTCAATATTTTGACGCGGGCGAAAGGTTCCTCCACGCCGGTAACCTCGCCATGAGGCGGAAAGTGAGCCGGGCTGATCACTTCCCGCACTTCCCCCTTTTTTGCATGCACGCGATAGCGGACATTGGGGTTGGTGATGATCACCTCCTGATTAAACTCTCTGATCAGGCGCTGCTGGATGATCTCCAAATGCAACAAGCCTAAAAAGCCCACGCGAAAACCCGGACCCAGGGCCACGGATGATTCCAACACGTATTCGAAGCTTGGGTCCGTCAAATGAAGCTTTTCCAAAGCCCGCTGTAGATCCTCCACGTCGCCCAATTGAATAGGGTACATCCCCACGTAAACAAAAGGCTTCAGCGGCGCTCCCAAAGGCTTCAACGGCATTGTTCGAGCGGGCGGCCCGCCGGGACGCCAGGCGGCCAATGTTTCTCCGTGGCGCACGCGAGAGGGATCCTTGAGTCCGCAAACCACATAGCCCACTTCTCCGCCGGAAAGCCGCTCGGCCCCCTGGCGCTGCGGCGTCAGGTAACCAACCTCTTCAATCAGGTATTCCTGGCCGCTTGAATCGTGCAGTAAACGGGCTTTATTTTTGGCCGCAATCATGCCCTCGAAAACCCGGACAACCAAAATCACTCCTTTAAACGGATCCATGTAAGAATCAAAAATCAACGCGGCGGCCGGCGCTTGAGGGTCGCCTGTCTGCGGCGCAGCAATACGCTCGACGATCGCGTCCAAGAGCTCGTCAACGCCGGCGCCGGTTTTCGCCGAAACGCGCAAGGGCGGCTCATCTAAAACAAGAATATCCTCGATTTGGCGGACGGTTTCCTCGACTTGGGCGTTGGATAAATCGATTTTATTGATGACCGGAATGATGGTGAGCCCGGTTTTGCGCGCGATCTCGCAATTGGCCACGGTTTGCGCTTGAACGCCCTGGCTGGCGTCGACTAAAAGCAGCACGCCTTCGCAAGCCCAAAGCGCCCGATGCACCTCGAACGTGAAATCCACATGACCGGGAGTATCCAATAGGTTCAAGATATAGCCTTTCCATGAAAGCCGGACCGCCTTGGCCTTGATGGTGATGCCCCGCTCCTGCTCGAGCTCCATGGAGTCTAAAAATTGCGCGCGGCTTAAGGTATGAACCGCGCCCGTCCTCTCGAGCAGACGATCGGCCAGGGTGGATTTTCCGTGATCGATATGCGCGATGATGGAAAAATTTCTAAGTTTTGAAGAGTCCACCTCCGGCCTCTATGTTGAAGGCGCAGGCATCGGTATCTGGCGCTTCAATAACTCGACCACCTCTTCATAACTGGAAAGTTTCAACGCCTCATCGACGACCTGCCGGCAGTCGGACAATTTGAGCGTTTTGAGCTGCTTTTTGATTTTAGGCACCAAATGAGGGTTGACCGAGATCCCATCAAAACCCATGCCCAACAACAAAGGCAAGGCCAAGGGATTGCCGGCCAGCTCACCGCAAATTCCGACCCAACGTTTCGTAGCGTGAGCCGCCTTGGTTACATTCGACAACAATTGCAGGATGGAAGGATGAAATTCCTGATAGAGATAGGCGAGTTCCGCGCTGGCCCGGTCACAGGCCAGCACATACTGCACAAGATCATTGGTGCCCACGGAAATAAAATCAACCTCGGCTAAAAACGCCTCGACCTTGATCGCGACCGAAGGGACCTCCACCATGATGCCCAATGGGATATCCTCACGAAAAGCGATCCCCTCCTTTTTCAATTCTTCCTTGATCTCCTCCAACAGCCAGCGGACTTCCCTAACTTCTTCGATGGCGCTGACCATGGGCAACAAGATGCGCGGGTACCCCGAGGTGCTGGCCGTCAAAATAGCCCTAAGCTGACTTTTAAGGATTTTAGGGTAACGCAAAGCCAGGCGGATCCCCCTTAAGCCCATCGGCAGAATCTCGCTTTTTGACTCAGCATCGCCGGAAACGATACGCACGGGCAAGCCGGCCTCAGAGCCCAATTCAAGAAGCTTGTCGGCGCCGATGTCTAAAAGGCGGATCACCGCTGTTTCCGGGGCCACTTCCTCGATGGCTCTGCGGTAAACCTCGGTCTGTCGGGCGACATCGAAGAGAATGGGCTTCTCCCACTGCATCAGCACGAGCTCGGTGCGAAAAAGACCGATGCCCCGGGCCCCCCATTTTTTAACCAAGGACAATTCCTCCAAAGCGTCGAGATTCGCCGAAATGGCCAAGGTAAAACCGTCCGCAGTCACGGCCGGGCCCTGGGTCACGGCTAAAAGATCCTCCTGCTCTTTTTTGAGGCGCGACTCTTTCTGCCTGTAATGCTTGGTCGTGGCCACCGACGGCCGGACATGCACCGTGCCCTCATTGCCGTCAACGATGATCTCATCGCCGGAGGCCACGTGCTTGAGCATATCCGGGACCCCCACCACCGCCGGAATTTCCAGGGACTGGGCCAAAATAGCGACATGGGAGAGGCGTGAGCCCAATTCCGTGGCAAAACCCAAAATCTTGCGTTCCTTCAAATGAATCGTATCCGTCGGCAGCAGGTTCCTGGCGATGACAATGGTGGAATCGCCGATCTGCTCCTGCCGGGCGCTCTTGCGGCGGTTGCCGTGAAGATGGCGAAGGACCCGGCGCCCGACGTCAAAAAGATCATGGCGGCGCTCCCTGAAAAACTCGTCCGTGAGCGCCTCGAACGCCACATTGACGCGCGACAGGGTCTCCGATAGCGCAAATTCCGCGTTGATTCCCTCGGTCTCGATCAATTTGGGAACGTCTTTGGTCAGGATCGGATCCTGAAGAATCAGACGATGCGCCTCGATCAAACGGGCGTGCTGACGCCCCAACATTTTTAAGACATCCGCCTCGGCCGCGTTCAAATCGCGATTCGTCCGCTCTACGGCCTTGAGGTAACGCTTGACCTCGGCAGCGACTCGGCCCTCGGCAATACGGCGTTTGGTGACCACCATGGCCTCGCTCTCAAAAACAAAAGCCCGCCCGAACGATATCCCCGGGCTGGCCGCAATACCGATGAGCGTCAAATCTTGGCTCATGCTTCCAAAAATTTCTGATCGAAAATTTTTTGGATCGCTTCCATGGCTTTGGATTCATCCGCACCCCAGATACGCACCATGAGCGCGCTGCCGAATTCAGCGGCCAGCATCATCAGCCCCATAACGCTTTTTCCGTTGACCTCGATGCCGTCTTTTAACACGCGCACTTCGGAATTGAAACGGCTGGCCGTCTGAACGAATAAAGCGGCCGGACGCGCATGCAGCCCCATTTTATTGGGCACGGTGAATTGCTTTTCAAGCATCACGCACCTAACTCTTAATGACGGACATTAAATCAACGGGTTCATCGGTCGGCGTGGCCCGGGCATCCAAGCGAACACCGAGCTCCAGAAGCCGCGCCAGCGCCTCGCGATCCTGATCGCTGAAGGTCCGGTAGCGGCCCAGGCTCAAACGGCTGATCGCATAATGCATGCCGCCGATATTGACTTCCGCCGGAGGCCGGGCGCCCAGGCGAATAAACTCAAGAACATCGTTCGGCGACGCAAAGACTAAAACCGCCCTCAAGGATTCATCCTGATCGAGGCGCGCCGCTTCCATCGGAGATTGATCCAATGTCCAGAAGGCGACGCGCATATGATCGGCCACCGCGCGCTCGGCGATGCGCATGCGGATTTCATCTTTCACGAAATCGTCGTTGACGACGGCCAGCATATTGGCCTTGACCGCCGGCAGCCACCCCTCCAAGACCTGGGCGTGCACCAATCGATTGTCGATACGGTAAAGAACAACGGCCATGCCTGCTAGCGCCCCCCTGAGGGTCCGTTAAGGAATAAATGACACATTTATTCCTTAACGGACCCCGATTTGCTCAAAAAAATCTCACGGGCATTGGCCACGGAGCGCCGCGAATCCTCGAGAACTTTACTCAACAGCGACTCAAGGCCGAGCCGCCGGGAATTCATCAGCGCAGAAATAATCATGTAAAGATTAACGCCGGCCAATACCTCGATCTTGGGGTATTTGCGGGCCAACAACAGCGTCTCATTGCAAGGAGTACCCCCCAGCATGTCGCACAGCGCCAAGACGCCTTCGGAGCCGGAGGATTTGACCGCCTCGGTGATTGCGGCCTCGATCTTTTGCCTGACCTCAGGCAAAGACAACCGTCGCGAGATTGCGGCGACAACGACGCATTGCTCGGCGGGGCGTCCGACGATCTCCTCTGCGGCTTCCAGCAAATACGCGCCGAATTCTCCATGTGTGACGATGACGATGCTGACCATGACTTTATGGCCCCTTACTTTTCCGAATCCCTGTGGAATTCCCGCACCGTATAACCCGCGGAGCGCAGTTCCTGGGCCAAGGTACGGGCGATGGCCACGCTTCGATGGCGGCCTCCGGTGCAGCCGATCCCCATGGTCATGTAGGATTTGCCTTCACGGATGTATTGTGGGATCAAATCCCTGAGCATGCGCAAAAACTGCCCGATAAAAGCCTTAGCCTTGGGACTGCCCAAAACATAGCGCTCCACCGCGGCATCAAGCCCGGTCAAGGGCTTCAAGTTGGCGATATAGTTGGGATTGGGCAAAAAACGCACGTCCCAGATCAAGTCCGCGTCGATGGGTAAACCGTATTTGTAACCGAAGGAAACTACGGCCAAATTCATTTCCCGCTCGTGAGTGACGCCTAAAAACGCCGAGATGGCTTCCTTGAGCTCGCCCAGGGTCAACGATGACGTATCAATCACCTTGTCGGCGATTTCCTTGATCTTCGTCATCTGGACGCGTTCAGTCCGTATTGCGTCTAAGAGAGCGCGCGCCGACAGCGGATGGCGGTGCCTGGTCTCGGAAAAGCGCCGCAGCAGAACTTCTTCACCGGCGTCTAAAAATAAAATTCGATACCGATAGCCGCGCAGCCGGAATTCTTCCAAGACCTTGGGCAGATCATCAAGGAACGCCTGCGCCCGGATATCGATGCCCATGGCGACTTTAGCCGGAACCGAATTCGTGGGCTTGTTCAGCATCTCGAGAAAATTTTTGACCAGCCCGGTAGGCAAATTATCTACGCAGAAGTAACCGAAATCTTCGAGGATTTTGAGCGCCTGACTTTTGCCCGCGCCCGAAACGCCGGTGACGATCAGAATGGGACCGCCCCTTGAGCCCGGCACCGCGGCGCCCGCGCCCGAAACGCCCATCTTATGTTTAACGGACGGCTGTTTTCTCAAGTATCTTCTCCTCGAATTCGCGCGCCGAATAAACGCCTTTATTTTTTAACCGCTGATTGAGGCTGGCCACTTCAAGTAAGATAGCAAGGTTTCTTCCGGGAAACACGGGGAAGACAACATGCGACACCCCAATACCAAGAATGGTCATGGTGCGCTCGGAAAGCCCCACGCGTTCGTAATTGCCGGACAAGCGCCCCCCGTCCCACATCTCCAGCGTGGTGACAAGCTCAACCCGCGTTCGATCCATCACAGCGCCGATGCCGAAGAGGCTTTTGACGTCGATAATGCCCAACCCGCGCACTTCCATATACGAACCGAATTCCTGGCGGGCCGCCTCGCCGATTAAAACCCCTCCGGGCAAATGCTTGATGCGGATCAAATCGTCGCCGATGAAAAAATGTCCTCTTTTTAAAAGCTCCAAGGCGCATTCCGATTTTCCGGCGCCCGATTTGCCGCAGATCAATACCCCCAAGCCGTATACCTCCACCAGCACCCCGTGCAGGTATTTGGAAGGCGCCAAATGATCCTCAAGATGAGAGTGCAGTTCGCCGATAAAATGGGCCGTGTCCAACGAAGACTGCAAAACCGGCACGCCGGCCTTGTCGCACATGCGCAGCATCATTTCAGGCGGCACTCGTCCGGCGGTGATTACGAAGCAGGGAAGGTTTTTATAACGAAGGACTCTGGCGAACACGGGCTCGATCTGTTTGGCTTTGAGTTTTCTCAGGACGCTTTCTTCGCCTCTTCCGATCACCTGGATGCGCTCGGACCGGAAACGCTCCATGTGCCCAAGCAAAGCCAAGCCGGGGCGGTTGACTTCCGTTGCGCGGATCGCGCGGTTTAACCCCGCGCGCCCGGCCAAAACTTTAATGCGTAAGAGCTCGCCCCGCGCGGTTAAAAGCTCCCCGACGGTCAGCGACACGGGCCCTAGACGTCTTCCGCGCCGATGAGCTTCACCACCTCTTCCTTCGTCTTCGCTTCCCGAAGCGCCTGCCGGAAAACGCGGTCTTTAAGAAGGCGAACAATCCTGGCCAAAATGTTCAGGTGTTCGCTCTGGGAATTGGGAGGGGCCACCAAAAGAAAAACGATATAAACAGGCGCCTGATCGAGCGCTTGAAAATCGATGCCCTTCTTCGACATGCTCAGCGCGCAGATGATCTGTCCGACTCGAGGAGACTTGGCATGCGGTACGGCGACGCCGGAACCGATCCCGGTTGAACCCAGTCTCTCCCGGTCCAAAAGAGCCTGCACGATTTCGTCTTTGACCGACGGCTCTTCCTTATTGAGCGCCTGAGCGGTCATTTCCTTGAGCGCATCCAGCTTGATCTGAGCCTTGAGATCGATCAGAATGTTTTCCTGTTTTAGGATATCGAGAATTTTAATCGGGATGGAAGGCTTGGCCATTTTAGGGGTTGCCCCTCATTTAGGCGCCGGCTCCAGGATACCGTAGGTTTGATCGGAACGCTTAAAAATAACGTTGAACTTCCGGGAACTTTTGTTTAAAAACATCCAGAAAGTGTAACCCAGGCTATCCATCATTCTGATGGCCTCTTCAACGCCCATGGGTTTGACCGGAACCTGTTTGATGACTGAAATCGATTGCGGCCACTTGGGAGCGGGACGGCCGTCCTGACGCTGGCCCTCTTCATGGAATATCCCGGCTCCGGCCGCGGCCGCGCTTAAAAGAACCCGGTCGTGCAATCCAACACGATTGGCTTTCGAACGCTGGCTTTTCTGTTTTTCCTTAAGCTTTTTGAGCTGGCGTTCGATTTTATCCACAACCAAATCAATGGCCGCATACAGATCGCCCGCCTCAGCCAGGGCGCGCAGGGTGTGCAGAGGGGAATGGATGACAATCTCGGCAAAATGACGGTGTTTCTCCACGCCTAAAATGGCATTGGCCCAAACCAAATGATCGTAATAGCGTTCCAACCGGTTGATTTTTTTGGTCAGCAGCCCGGTAATGGATTCCGTTAAATTGAGATGCCGGGCGGTGATCTGAATTTGCATAAATTTCCTTAGAACCCTAGCATATCAAATCACTAGTGGACGCGACGCGAAATTCGTGTCGCGTCCACTAGAGGCTCATTTCCCAGCCTAAATAAAGCCGCCGGGCGCGCTCGTCGTTTAAAAGAGTTCGGGCGTCGCCTTCGAGCAACACCTTACCGCTATGAATAAGATAGGAACGGTCGATCACCTTGAGCGTCTCGCGGGCGTTGTGATCCGTCAACACGATACCGATACCCCGGCGTTTCAATTCACCCAACAGGCTGCGCAAATCATCCACAGTCACGGGATCAATGCCGGTAAACGGCTCATCCAGCATCAAAATCTTGGGGGCGGCCGTCACGGCCCGCGCGATTTCAAGGCGGCGCCGCTCACCGCCTGAAAGCGTATGACTTTTTTGGCGGGCGACATGGCCCAAACGAAATTCTTCCAAAATTTCCAAAGCCCGTTTCTCGGTCGCCGCGGACCGGACGCCCTTCATGGCCAAGACCAGCATGATGTTTTCCAGAACCGTCAACGCCCGAAAAATGGAACTTTCCTGAGGCAAATAACCAAGCCCAAGGCGGGAGCGCCGGTAAACGGCCAACCGGGTCACGGATTTTCCGTCCAGATAAACCTCGCCGGAAGTGGGCCGCATGAGTCCGGCCAAAATTCGAAAGCATGTGGTCTTGCCCGCGCCGTTGGGCCCCAAAAGGCCGACGATTTCTCCGGCGGCGGCCTTCAAGTGGACTTCTTCCAGCACCTTGCGTTTGCCGTAAAAATGCACCAGGCCCTTCGCTTCAAGAATCACGGCGGACCTCCGCTGTTTTGTCCGCCGGCCTCTCGCGGCTGCCAGACGCCTTTCGCTTTCATGGCCGTGAGGTAAGAATTGTTATTAAGATCCATGCGGTTATCCAGCGTTTCAAAATCCATCTCCAGAACACCGTTCATGAAATCCAAATGGCTCACATGGCCCGGACGCAAAGGCGCATATCCCAATCTTTTTCCTTGAAGCGCCGGGGGGTCGGCGTAAAATTTAGCCCGCCGGCGGACCAAATCCCAACGCGCTTCCTCGGCCGTGATGGTCAAGCCCTGCCAGACGGAGCGCACCGTGCCCGAGGCCGTGCCCACGCCTTCGGCGCGATCATCCTCGGCTTTATCGCAATAAATATGCGCCGTTGTTCCATCCGCAAGAAATAAATTGATATCGACATTCTTTTGCGCTCTTGTGATGGATGTTTTGGCGTCCCAGAATGTTTTATGCGCCTTGATGTGATAGTTTTTTACTTGAAAATTCAGCCGGCCCTGCTTGCCTGAGGGCTGTTCTTCGGCCCGGCCGAAGGCCAACGCAAAAATCATCAATGCCGCCGCCCACGCCGGTATTCTCATCATTGCGTCAAATCTTCTTTGGCCACCAAACCCGAGCCATCAACGGTTCCTTGAGGCGTGCGAAGGGTATAACCGGTTCCTTCCGGAACTTCCATCTCATGCTCGGCCGTCCGATAAATTAATTTCGACGTGTTTAGGCGCTGCTCCCTGGGGATCACATGATAAACGACGGAACCTTCCAACACGATATTCTTGGTCGCCAAATCCAACGTCCCTGAAGCGCCGCGCGCTTCGGCCAGAAGTTTGCCCTGTGTTTCTTGCTGATAAATCTTCAGCAACGGGGCGTCGATGAGCGCGGTTTCCTGCCGCTCCAACAAATCGGCCCGGCGGCCCTCCAGGCTGTACGCCAAGCGGGCGCCCTCGTAATTGGCCATTTTAAACTCCATCATTCTGGGATGCTCCAAAGGTTTCTCATCGCCTGCCTTAGACGCAGGCCCAGGCGCGGCACAAGAGAGCATGAGAACAGGCGACAGGTACGCTAGCAGCCTGTCATAACGGAACATTCGTGTGTTTCCTGGGCAACATGGAACGCCGGGGATTGCCGGTCAACAGAAATTCCAAGGCTCCGATGATTTTTTCGCGGGTATGCGCAGGCTCGATCACTTCATCGAGGTAGCCTTTTTGAGCCGCAATCCACGGGTTGGCGAAATGGCTGCGATAAGCGGCGATCTTTTCGGACAAATAACTCTCCGGATCGGGCGCGTTTGCGATTTCCCGGGAATAAAGAATCTGAGCCGCGCCTTCGGGACCCATGACCGCGATTTCGGCATTAGGCCAGGCGAAGTTGACGTCCGCGCCCAAATGCTTGGATCCCATCACATCATAGGCCCCGCCATAGGCTTTCCTCAAAATAACCGTAACCTTAGGCACCGTTGATTCGCAATAAGCGAACAACAACTTGGAGCCATGCACGATAATTCCGCCATGCTCCTCGGTCAAACCGGGCCAATAGCCGGGAACATCGACCAAGGTCACGACGGGGATATTGAACGCGTCGCAAAAACGCACGAAACGGGCTCCTTTGTGGCTGGCTGAAATATCGAGACTCCCGGCCAGATGAGAAGAATTATTCGCCACGAAACCCACCGCATGCCCGTTTAAACGGCCGAAACCAACGACCAAATTTGCGGCGAATGAACGGGCGACTTCCAGAAAACTCCCCTCATCGGCAATCTCCCGGATGGCCGTCCGGACATCGAAGGGTTTCCTGGGATCTTGCCCCGCCAATTCCTCGAGCTTGGCGCTGGGCCTGCGCGGATCATCCTTACTTGCGGCCTCAGGCGGCGGCTCGCCGGAATGAGCGGGCAAATAGCCGATCAATTCCCTGATGGTGCGGAAGCAATCCTCCTCGCTCGAGGCGATGAAATGGCAAACCCCGCTTCTCTCGCCGTGCACATGCGCGCCGCCCAATGAATCGAAATCCGTAATTTCTCCAGTTGCTTGACGAACGACTTCGGGACCGGTGATAAACATATGCGAAATGCCTTCCACCATGAAAATGAAATCGGTCAACCCTGGGGAGTAAACGGCCCCGCCGGCGCAAGGCCCCAAAATAGCGGAAATCTGAGGCACAAGCCCGGAGGCCTGGACATTGCGGTAAAAAACCTCGCCGTAACCGCCCAGGGAATTGACTCCTTCCTGAATGCGGGCGCCCCCGGAATCCGCGAGCCCGATAATGGGCATGCGGCTTTCAAGCGCTACGTCCATCAGACGGGCGATTTTATGGGCCTGGGCCAAACCAAGCGTACCGCCTAAAACAGTGAAATCCTGGGCATAGACGGCCACAGGCCGCCCATGGATGCGCCCCAGGCCCGTGACCACGCCGTCTCCCGGAAGCTCCTTGTCCTTGAGCCCGAATTCAGCGGCATCCGTCTTGACCAACAAACCTAATTCCTGGAACGAGCCCGGATCGAGCAAATAATCGATGCGCTCCCTGGCTAACAGCTTGCCCCGCTCCTTCTGCATCTTGACCTTCTCGGGACCGCCGCCCGCCAACGCGCGCTCGACTTTTTCCTTGAATTCCTGCGCCCTGGTTTTTGACGTCATGGCCGTGATCTCTTTCTCGTTTAAGGAGCGCTCGTGGTTTTCGCGGGATCGTTCAAGACTTTGATCGTAGCCTTGACACGAAGCCCGTCGACAAGGTCCTTAAGCTTCTTCTGGAAATTGCGCTGCTGGAGATAAGACGCCAGGTCTTCCTGCACCTCGTCGAAACGCAGAGGCGTCTTGGCCCGTTTCTCTTCGACCAAGATCAAATGATAACCGAACTCTGTTTCCACGGGATTGGAGACATCGCCGACCGGCAGGCTGAAAGCCGCTTGTTCGAATTCAGGAACCATCCAACCCTTGATAAAGTACCCCAGGTCGCCGCCTTTTTTGGCCGACTCCGTATCTTGGGAATGTTTTCTCGCCAGCTCAGCGAAATCAGCGCCGGCATCGGCCTCTTTCTTGATTGATTTTAAAGCGCTCAGCGCCTTGCTTTTCTCGGCCATGGGAGCCTTGGGTCCCACTTTAATCAGAATATGCCTGGCCCGAACGCGCTCCGTGGTGCGATCGCGGAACAGCTGGGCAAGCTTTAAAATTTCCTGGCGCTCTTCCTCGCCGACGCGCAGATTCCCGGCCGCGGCCGATGAAGCGACGACGCCCTTAACCTGATCGAAAAAACTGCGAACTTCGTTCTCCGAAGGCATCTCCACCTTGGATTTGACTTGAGTGTCCACCAGCTTGATGACATGGAGCTGTTTTTTGATGCGTTCCTCAAAATCGGTCAATGAAAGCCGCTGGCGCCGGAGTTCCGCTTGAAACGCCTTATCCGCATCCGCCTCGGCCACGGGACGCCCTTCTTCGTCTTTCTTGAAACGATTTTTGACTTCAGCGACGCCGGTTTCGATATCCTTGGCGTAGACTTTAACCCCCCGGCGCTTCGATTCCTGGAGGAGCAGCAAATCATCGATCATTTGAGCCAGCACTTTGGAACGGATTTCTTCCACCTGGGCGTCCATCAATTCACCGGGCGCGGCTCGCCTTAAATCGTCCAGCACATTGCCGACATTCGCCTCGAAATCGCTTTGATAAAGCGCTTCGCCGTTGACCGTGGCTACGGTTTTTTCCAGAACTTCAGCGCCGGACAACATAACGGCTGATGCCGTCAAAACAGCCGAAACAATCGAATAATTTTTGAGCTTAAAGCCCCAAATACGGTTTAAGACTTTCATCACGCACCTCCACCACATATTTGTCTTTCCATAGTTCCATCAAGACATCCATTTTCTTGCGCTCCAAAATCCTGCGAGCCCGCTCTTTATATTCGTCGTTGAACGAAACGGGCGCGGTGTTCTCAAGATGAATCAAATGATACCCGACTTTAGTTTCGACCGGCGGCGAAACCTGCCCTGGTTTTAAAGCCGCGGTCGCGCGCGCGAAGCTCTCATCGAGCTCGCCTTCCAAAAACGGAGGGATTTTGCCGCCCGCCTTTGCGCTGCGCGAATCAAGGGAATGCAAAGCGGCCAAACGCCCGAATTCCACTTGCGCTTGGGCTGGATTTTTGCCGCGCAGCCCTTCGAACAGATCCTCAGCTTTTTTCTTGTCCGCGACCAAAATTTGGCGCACCGCATAAAGATGCCGGTGATCGTTATAATAAGCGGCGATTTCATCGTCTGATATCTGAATTTCCCGCTCCCTCAAATCTTCGATCAAGCGATCGGCCAACAAGCTCTCCCTGTAAAGCCTCAGGGCCCTCTCCTGCTCTTTTTTGAGCCTGACGATCTCGTCTTTAATATCCTGCCGGTCGCCCAAACCCCGGTCTAAAGCCGCGCGAACCAAAATTTTCTGCTTCAGAACGGCTTCGAGCAGGGTTTTTCTGCCTTGCCCGGTTCGCAGATAAGGCACGTACTCCGGGCCCATTTCCAAGATGCGCGCTTCCATCTCCGCCTTGGTCAAATAAACGGGCCCGAGTTTAAGCAAAACAGCATCCTGATCGCCGGCGCCCGGCTTAACGCTATTACGGGCGCAAGAAACGGACAATAGAGAACAGAAGGCAAGAATCCCAAAAATCCGGCGCACGGCTTAAATCTAGCAAAAAGCAAGCGGGCGCATGGGTTCAAATGATCGCGAGGTGACTGTTAAGCATGCGCGAGACGGGCGCTTGTTTATCTTTGAGAGGACGCTCAATTACTTAGAATTAATCTGTCGTTCGATTCTGCCTATTCGATCCCTGAGATTTCGATTCTCGGCTTGCAGCGCCCTATTTTGTTCCTTCAGCAAATCGATTTCCTGACCCTGAACTTTCACCTCAGCCCGTTCGGCCTTAAGAGCTCCGGCTATAAAAGAAATGTAATCCATTGTCGGAATCGTCAAATTATCTTTATTGACTACAAATGACGGCGCCTCTTCGGCGATTAAGCCGAAATATTTTCTGTTCTGATCATCGCCCACCCGATAGCGGTATCGATAAAGAGGCATCGTTTCCAGTTCAAGCAACATCTCTTTGTAATCTCGATCCTCCACTCGTTCAATATCCTTCTTAAGCTTTCGCGAGGAGTGCGCTGAGGACGAGCCTACATAATGAATACTTCCGTTGACGTCCAACAGCACATCGGGATCATTAAATCCGATGCCGACGCGGCCGTTTTGATGGAATGTGGTGTAAGTTGGACAATTACCAAGGTCATCACAGCCTGCGATCTGGATGACATTTTCTCCCGAGGCATTCTCGCCGCCGGATATAAACCCTGCCTCCCTGTTATTGTCGCCGTCACCGAGCCCGATCCGGGTGTTGCCCCCTGTATTGATTCGCACAAAAGAGTTATCGTTACCAACAACCATGGCATAAGTTCCCGCTTGGTGTTTCAGCTCGTAGGTATTCGTAATCCCCCGTACGGAATGGTCTGTGCTCACAGTGCCGATACCGATATTGCCGCTGCTGGTTATTCTCATGCGTTCCGAAGCGGCTCCGGTGAAAAATGTTATGGGACCGGCATTGTAATTGTGAATTTTGAAATGGTTGGGGTAAGTGGCATTTGAAGGTCCGAAAAGAGTAACCGCTCCCCTGATGCTGGCCGGAGCGCTTAAATTGTAAAAACCTAAAGTGCCGTAAAGGGCGTCATTGGTGTTAAAAATGGCGATCGCAGGCGCAGCCGCACCGTGATGCACTTCAAGACGATGAAGCGCGTTGGGGCCCGTCGTGCCGACCCCGACAATACCGGTTACGACGGCATCGCCCTGCACATGCAATTTCTTTAACGGCCCGGTCGTTCCCATGCCCACATTGCCGCTGCTGGTAATGCGCATTCGTTCAGAAGGAGCGCCGCCGGTATTAAACGTCATGGGGCCGCCGGCGTCGAAATTAACGATCCTGAATTCTTTCGTCGCGTTGAATCCCCAAATGCCCGCCCACACGCCTACCCCGCTGGCCGGGTTCGTCTCCGAAAGAAAAAATCCGGTGCTGGCGCTGGCCCCGCCGTTGGAATTGCCGACATAAACCGGAACCGTGGCATTGACATTTTGGAAAACATGCAGTTTGGAGCGCGCGGGATAGGCGCCGATGCCCACATTGCCGCTGGTCGCCGCTAAAAATGTGTCGCCTACCGTACGTAAATTCTTGTAAACGCCTAAAGGCGAAGGGTACTGGGTTATCACGCGAACCTCTTCGGCCAAAAGAGGTACTCCAACTAAAATAAATAAACCGAAAACGCCTAATTTTCTGTTCATGGGACACCCCCCGCCAACACCTAATTTAAGGGTAAAGCCACGGCTCTTGATACGCAAGAATGGTCGTCACCTATTTTTGGGGAGCCGGGTTCAAAAAATGGGTCTTTTTACCGCCCGGCCGTGCGTTTTTCCAGCTTGTCCATCCTCAGCTTCAGAGCTTCGTTTTCCTGGCGAAGCACTGCAATCTGGTCATCTATCTTTTTTTCGCCTTCCCACCAATGGGGGTTGATGAAAACCAAAATCTTCCCCTCTTTGTCTTTTGACCCGTCGAACGCGCGCAGCGCCGTGCCGATGACACGCCCGGCCTTGGTCGCCCTCATGGCGTAGCCGGGTTTTATCGCCGAGGGGGCTAAGTAATCCCCTTTCTTAATGGGGCCGTTCTCTATTGTCACCTTAACCGGCACCCTGCCCGCCAAAGCCACGGCAGGCTTCCTCGGGTCGATTTTGTAGGAAGACCCTACGCCGATAAGCTGAGAATCCTCCTCAAAAAGTATGGCCGGGGCCATCGAAACAACACCCAGCGCCGTTTTTCCGGGGCGTGACTTCTCAATGAATGACGAATCGGCGTCATTGACGGCAACAACGTCCCCCGCCTCCATCTCTTCGGACGCTGCATACAATTCAGCGATATCAGCGCAATTGCCGTCCTGCTCAATGCAATTACCGGCAACGTCAAGCTTGGCGTCGGGAGAGGTGTCGCCGATGCCGACATTCGCGTTATTGGCGATGGTCAAAGCCTCGGTCCATACGCCGCCTCCCGTGATTACATTGAAAGCGTAAGCGCCGCCAACGCCGTCGTTGTCATAATCTCTTACCGTAAAGCGTAAATCATCCTCGTTGGAATTGCCGGTGTTGCCGAAAGATGTTACGGTCGCATAAAGATTAGTTCCATGATAAAAATAAACGCCTGCTGCATCTGAATCGTTTTTTCGAATGCGCAACGCGGCATCCGTTCCTCCAGCTGAACGATATATCTCTGCATGCCCACTGCCGACATCAACCTGCAATTTTTCACTAGGGGTTTCCGTGCCGATGCCGACATTGCCATTACCGAGTATGGTTAAACGGTGGGTATTGTAAGTCGCCAAAACCAATGGGGCATTCTCATACTGGACAATCCGCATATAGCTCGGAAAACTCGGATGGAGCGCGGGTTCCTTGGCGATCCAACCTCTATTGCCCCAGCCGTCCCATCCCGCACCGCCGGCGCGAACCATAAGAGCAGCATAAGCAGCGCTACCATTGTAGGCATTCTCCACCCGATGCCACAGGCCGCTATTACTATTTTTATAAACATGCAAAATTTCCGTTGGATTGCTGGTCCCAACGCCCAAATTACCGTTGACATAGGCGTCGCCCTGCACGTGAAATTTTTGCAATGGACTATTTGTGCCAATGGCTACATTGCCGCCAGTCCCGATATAGAGAGAATCCTGAGCGGAATCGTTACGAATGGTTAGAGGGGTAAACGTGGCGCCCGTTACCTTAACAAACTTAAGGGTATTGTCGCTCCAAGAAACCATCCTCCATTCTTGGGAGCCATTGTGAACCCCGATGGAAGGGCCATACGTCCCCGATGTGCCTCTTATCTGGATACCTGGATTTGTACCGCCGGCATAGACGTAGAGTTTGGCCGATGTGCTGCCCGTACCAATGCCCACATTGCCCGAAGTAACCCCCAAAAAGGTGTCCCCCACAGTGCGTATATTCTTATAAACACCTAAGGGCGACGGGTACTGGGTGATCACGCGCACCTCTTCGGCCAAAAGAGGCACTCCAACTAAAATAAATAAACCGACAACGCCTATTGTTTTACTCATGGGACACCCCCAACTTATTCAATAGATCGCGCGTTTTTATCGCCCGGCCGTGCGTTTTTCCATTTTGTCCAAGCGGAGTTTCAGGGCTTCGTTCTCCTCTGAAAGCTTTTTAACTTTGTCATTGAGTTCCCTAACCGCTTCTGTGGTCAAAGCTTCAAAACCCATAAAGGTTAGCGTTCGATACCCTTGGGAATCGACGCCTACCCATTGCGGGAAAACCTTTTCCACGTCTTGGGCGATCATGCCCATGCGGGCGCCCGTTAAATTGCCGTGCTTTCCCGGCTCTTTCCATTCATAGTTGACTCCCTTAAGCTGTAGTATTTTATCGAGGGAGCCCTCTAAGGGTTTAATGTTCTTCTTTAATCTGGCGTCGGATGAGTCCGACCAGGAGCCGCCGCCGGGTTTTCCCGCGCTGCCGTTGACCTCTAGCTTGTAATCAGGGCTGGTGTCGCCGATGCCCACATTGCCACCGCTAAGAATCGACAGCCGCTCGCTGCCATTGATGCTGATGCCGAAATCGCGGGCGCCCGAAGCCAAAACAACCATTTTTCCGTCGGCCGGGCCGCTGGGATCGGTCGCTTGGAGCGTCCATGTCGCTGAACCGCTGTTGTCATGGCGAAAGTAAAGCCCGGCCAAACCGTTATTTGTGTTATGGATCGTCAAAATCGCCGAACCTGTGCCCGCCCCGTCGCTGGCGACCTCCAATCTACCCCAAGGATTTGTCGTCCCGACGCCAACATTGCCGTTCGATTTAATAAGCATGGGAAAAGATGAGGTATTGTTGTTCCAGATGGAAAATGCATTTGGCGATGCCGCGTTGGCGCTGCCCGTCACTCCCAAATGATATGCATAATTATTGTTGTTGCTCATCATAATGTTGATCCCCGTAGCAGCGGTTCCGCCCGCCAGCCGAATCCCATCCCAGCCCGCGCTGGAATAAACATGAAGCTTGTTGGATGGCGCCGCCGTGCCCACGCCCAGGTTACCCCCCGTGTCCTGAACAATAACCCTTCCAGAAGCTGAACCGCTGCGTATATAAACATCCTTGTTTGTACCCCAGTGAAAATGGCTGCAGTTTGTATCGCCTGCGACCGTATTGCATATTCTTAAACCGTTATCGTTTGCTGTATTCAAACCTGAATAGATAGCCAGCGGCGCTGACGGACTCGTCGTACCGATGCCCACGTTGCCGCTGCTGGTTATCCTGATTCTTTCTATACCTGCGGTAGCAAAAACAAGCGGGCCGGTGGCCGTATAATTGATAATGCTAAGACTGTTAGGCAGACCCGTGGCGGATCCATAGGCAATAATATCTCCTTGCAGCGTCGATGCCTGATAAAATCGAAGATAAGCCCAGTCCGTTGTTGCATTATGACGGATAGAGACCATGGGACTCGCCCCATAGACATCCAATTTGGTCAAAGGGCTAGCTGTCCCAACGCCCACATTGCCGCCAGTGACCGCCAAAAACGTATCGCCTACGGTGCGGATATTTTTATAAACGCCCAACGGCGAGGGGTACTGAGTTACGACGCGCACCTCTTCGGCTGAAAGAGGCCACGTCAATAAAAGGAATAGTCCGAAAACGCCTGTTTTATTGCTCATATACACCCCCGTCTCTGTTTATAAGGGTAAACCGATCAACCGATGAACGCAATATGGGTTATCGTTCAATCTTGGGGAGTGGCGTTAGCGGTGCGCTTCTCCAGCTTATCCAGACGCAGCTTCAAGGACTCATTGTCCCGGCGTAAGCGCGCCATGTCGTCGGCCAGATCGCCTGACCATGCGGTAGGCTGAAGAAAAACCATAATTTTTCCTTCACGAGCGGATTGACCGTCGAACGGTTCCAAGGCAATCCCGATGACATGCCCCGGTTTGACGGCTTTCATCGCATAACCCGAACGGCTGGAAGCGGCCAAACGATCGCCGACCGCAATCGGACCGTTTTCCGAGGTTACTTTGACCGGCACACGGCCCTGCAAGGCAACCGGTTTAGCCTTTCTTAAGCCGCTGGACGTCATCAACCCCGGCTGACTGGAAATGACGCCCACGGTTTGAGCGTAAGCCGAAGACGCCTTTCGCAAACCGGCCATCTTAGCCGGATCAAACCGGCGGGCAGGCTCCTCCTCGTAACTCACATCAATCATCTCAGAGGATAAAGCCACCACATCGCCTTCCTCTAAATTCTGCTCGGCCACGGGCATCAACTCGGCCAAGTCGGCGCCGCCGCCGTTCCAGCTTGAATCCGCATAAGCATTGCCGTCGTTTCTGAAATGAAACTTTCTGTCGTTGGGATTGGGATAATCCGAATACAATTGCAGAATGGAATAGGTTTGAGTTCCGTCCTGGCTATCGATTGAAATCGTATTTCCTACGGAAGACGCGATGATTTTCAAGGCATAGTTGGAATAAGACGGCGCGGCGCCGGAAGCCCCCCCTAGGATGGAAAACCAACACATCGTGCCGGAGCCGCCCAAACACGTGCTGCCCCCCGCTTTCATATTGAAACCGGCGGATGAATTGTCCTGGCTGACGACGCGGATGGAACCGGAATCCATAATACGCACCTTCTCCCCGCTGTCCGTGCCCAACGTGATCGGGGCGCCGGCGACATAAGTGTATATATTCAAGGCATTGGGCGGTCCCCCGGCAATGCCCGAACCCCTGGCAATTAAAGCGGCTTGCTGAGTCGAGCCTTCGTAGAAGGAAAGAATGGCGTTGGCTCCGGTCCCGCCATGACGGACGCTGGCCTCGCTATTGGCCGAAGGTTCATAAACATCGAGCTTATTGATCGCGCTTGCGGTTCCGATGCCCAGCTTGCCGGACACATAAGCATCGCCCTGCACGTGCAGGCGCCGCGACGGGCTTGCGGTTCCAATGCCGACATTGCCGCCGCTGGTGATGCGCATTCGTTCCGACGGCGCGCTGCCGGTGTTAAACGTCATCGGGCCGCTGGGATCAAAATTGACGATCCTGAATTCCTTCGTCGCATTGAATCCCCAAATGCCCGCCCACACGCCCACCCCGCTGGCCGGCGCTATGTCGGAAAGAAAAAATCCGGTGCTAGCGCTGGCCCCGGTATTGGAATTGCCGACATAAACCGGAACCGTGCCGTTGACATTCTGAAAAACATGCAATTTCGAACGCGCCGGATTGGCGCCGATGCCCACGTTGCCGTTGCTCATGGCTAAAAATGTGTCCCCGGCGGTGCGCAACAGCTTATAGACACCCAAAGGCGAAGGGTACTGGGTCACAACATTAACTTGCTCGGCTAAAATCGGTGTTGACGCAACCGCAACAACGGCCATCCATCCCATCAATCGCATCAAATTACCTCCTCAACGCATAACTGCTTCTCTATATAAGGATAGGAGCCGGCGTGATGAAATGCCAGTGGGGTAGGCGGGGGGGCTAAAAAAGCTGGGTCAATTGCCGGGTGAGATCTTCAACGGTTTCGGGCGTAGGCGCTTGAGACAAGGCCAGCTTAAAAGCATGTTTCTCCGATTCAAAACGGACCCGCTCCTGGTATTGGCCTAGGAGCCACGCCACCATGCGCCCCTTGGGCTTGGCCGTGTCCTGAAACTCGAAGCGCAGGCGATCGCCGTCGATTTGTTCGAGAACGGCCAACCCTAATTGCCGGCCCAGCAGGCGCACGAGGAAAAATGTCCTCAGGTTCTTAGCCTCGGCGGGCGGCGCTCCGGCCCGATCGTGCAGTTCTTCGAAGACAAGATTGATTTGGGCCTCGGTTCGAGCGCCGGAAAGGCGCCGGTAATAGGAAACGCGCTCCATTTCGCTGGAAACATAATCCTCCGGCAAATAGGAGGAAAAATCCAAATGAATCTTAGGCCACCCGTCCTGCTGGTTAGCCGGCCGCTCTTGGTCGTCGGAGCGCCCCTCTTTGAGCTTATCCATTTCCTCTTGAATCAATTTTGAGTAAAGCTCCAGCCCCACGCGCGAAACAAACCCGTGCTGTTTCGTGCCCAAAATTTCTCCCGCCCCGCGAATTTCCAAATCCCGCAGCGCCAAACGCATGCCCGATCCCAATTGCGCAAAGTCGCGGACCGCGCGCAAGCGCTCCTGCGCCGTGGCGCTTAAATCATCCCAACGCCGGCCGCGCGGATAAAAAAGATAAGCGTAAGCTTTCAAATCCTTACGGCCGATGCGCCCGCGAATCTGATAAAGCTGAGCCAGGCCGAAATTTTCCGCGCCTTCGATGATAAGGGTGTTGACCGTGGGGATGTCCAATCCCGACTCAATGATGGATGAGGCGACCAGCACATCGCTTTCCCTCGAAAGGAAACGCTGCATGGCGCCTTCGATGGAGGAAGCGCTCATTTGCCCATGGCAGACCGAAGCGCGTAGGCCGTCCACCAATTGCTCAAGCTCGCGGACGATTTCCGGCAAACGGGCGATGTCGTTAAACACATAAAAAACCTGCCCGCCGCGCCCCAACTCATAACGGAGCGCGCGCTCGATAACGGCCTTGTCCCATGGGCCGACCACCGTCTCGATGGGCAAACGCCCAACGGGCGGCGTTTCGATGATGGAGATGCCTTTCATCCCGGATAAAGCCGAGGACAATGTCCGGGGGATGGGTGTGGCCGAACAATACAGCGTATGCACTTGGGAGCTCAAAAACTTCAGCCGTTCTTTATCCCGAACGCCGAAACGATGCTCTTCATCAACGATTAAAAGCCCCAGGTCTTTAAAGCGCACGTCTTTTTGCAGAAGCCGGTGGGTGCCGACCGCGATATCGAGCTTGCCCTGGGCCAAGGCCGCCAATTGACGGCGCACTTGGGCCGGCTTGACGAAACGCGAAAACAACCCCAAGGTCATCGGGTAAGGGGCGAAACGCTGAGCGAAGTTTCGGTAATGCTGCTCGGCTAAAACCGTGGTCGGCGCCAATACAACGACTTGTTTGCCGTTGGCGGCCGTGCGAAACGCGGCCCTTAGCGCTACTTCGGTTTTGCCGAAACCCACGTCGCCCAACAAAAGCCGTTCCATGGGTTTTTTCTCTTCCAGATCGCCGATGATTTCCTCAATGGCTTTTTTCTGATCCTCCGTCTCTTCGTAAGGAAAACTCTCCGCAAACTCCTTCTCCCAATGGGAAGACGCGCTTAAAGAAGGCGCGGGCAAAGCCGAACGCTTGGCCCACAACTTCAACAAACGCTCGCAAAATTTTTTCGCTTCTTCGCGCACGCGGGATTTGACTAAAGCGAAGCTGCGGGCATCCAGGGAGGACAAGCGGGGCGATTGGCGCGCGCCGAGCGTCACGTAGCGATGGATAAAATGCATCTCCTCAGGATTTAAAAACAGCTTGTCGCTTTTGGCGAAATCCAGTCGCACAAACTCGCCCCTGGGATTTCCCTCCATATCCAAAACTTTTTCCAGGCCGCGATAACGGGCGATCCCGAATACCTCGTGAACCACGTATTCGCCGAGTTTAAGCTCAAGCAAGCTCCTCTGAAACGTCGTTTGACCCGCCTTGCGGCCTTTTTTGGGCTTCATCGGCGCCGGCGGGCTGATTTTGACCGGCATGCGGCTAAAAATCTCGCTGGTATTGACGAGCCAAAGGCCGTTGGGTTCGTCTTTGACGCCCGAGCCCATGGCTGCGACGGACCAATGAAAATGAAGCTCGGAGCGCAAACCATCACGGCGCATCGCCTCTTCTAAAATTTCCCGAGAACGCTCTTCATCTCCGGCCGTGGGAGCGACCAGATGAATTTTATAGCCCTGCCCGGCCGCGGCAACGGCTTGTTTCAAAAACAATCCCACATTGCCCGCATAAGGATGATTAACGGTGACGTCCTGGCTTTGGGCTTGGGCTTCAAGGGATGCAAACACCCATTGCCGGGCAACCTTAAAATCAAGGGTGTTGTTTTGAAGATCCGGTCTCTCCCAGACAAGATTCCATTGCTCCCGGGCGTAATCCTTCAAGGAGCCGCCGGAACCCTCGGCTGCGGCAATAATCAAGGCCGAAGGGCGAAACGAACTGGTCAGCTGAGTTTCGATATCGAACACCCGGATGGATTCGATGGAATCTCCGTTAAAAACAAGCCTCATCGGCGACTCGTCGGCGGCCGTAAAACAATCAAGAATCTGCCCGCGAACGGCAAATTCGCCCGGCCCTTCCACCGCGTCCGCGCGGTGAAAACCGAACGCCATCAGCCGCCGGATCAATTCCTCTCGGCTCATGATTGATCCGGTTTTCAAATAAACGGCGCGCTGGGACCAGGAATCCAAACTCGCGCATTTTTTCTCAACGGCAAACGGCGTCGCCGCGATCCCCCTGATCTCGCCTTCGGCTAAAGCGCGAAGCGCGATTTGACGCGGGGCCGCTTCAGTGTCGGGCAAAAACGACAACGCCGGCTGCGGGCAACCGAGGATGGATGCTAAGGCCTCGGTTTCTCTTAAAAAATCCCTGGCTTCAAGCTCATGGTGGAAAAGAACCAGCCATTTGCCTTCGGGGGCCTGAGGATAAATAAACCGGAGGAAAAGATAAGGATGAAAAGAATTGCGAATAGGGATGGACTTAGAGGAGGTCGCGTTCATCAACCAGGCCGACCGGAATGCCCCGGCCGTCGACCACGGGCACGTTGTCGAAAGGCCGGTTTTTAAACAGCCGCCGCAAATCCTCCAGCGTCGCTTCCGGAGAAACCGAGAGCGGCTTGGGCGTCATCGCCTCTTTGACGGGCCTGGCCAAAAAACCGACGCCGTTTTTATTCAAACGCCGGCGCAAATCACCGTCCGTAAAAAAGCCGACCAAGCGGCCCGCCTTGTCCACCACATTAACGGCGCCCGAACGCGTTTTGGTCATAACCAACAGCGCCTCCCGCGTCAGGCGGTTATCGCGGATGACGGGGTTCATGGCGCCCCGGCGCATAATATCCTTGGCTTTTAAGTTCAAACGCCGGCCCAACGATCCCCCCGGATGAAGCCGGGCAAAATCCTCTCTCTTGAAGCCTTTGGCTTCCATTAAGGCCATGGCCAGCGCATCCCCCAACGCCAGCATGGCGGTAGTCGAGGCCGTTGGCGTAATATTAAAAGGACACGCCTCACGCCGCACCGGCGCGACAAGGGCGATGCTCGATTCACGGGCCAGTTTGGAATGCCGCGATCCCGTCAAACTGACGACCGGAACCTCCAAGTCCCTGGCGTAAGGAAGAATTTTTCTGATCTCATCCGTCTCACCGGAAAAGGAAAGAGCCAACACCGCGTCCCCGGCGGCCAGCATCCCCAAATCGCCGTGAAGCGCCTCGGCCGGATGCATGAATACTGCCGTGGTGCCGGTTGAGGTCAGGGTCGCGGCCAGCTTGCGCCCGATTAAGCCTGATTTGCCGATGCCGATGACGATGACGCGGCCGCGCAAGGATTTGAGAACATCGACGGCCCGAAGAAAATCGCGGCCCAGAGCCTTGCGCGTCGCGCGAAGCCCCTGCTCCTCGATCTCAAGAACGCGGGCGGCCAGCCCTAAAATTTTCCGGCTTATTTGTTGAGCCACGGCGTCACATCAGCCGGGATATCCCTGATATCCAAGGGCGGCGGGAGCTGCCTTAATAAGGCGTTGATGGCGAAATAAGCGATGATCAAACTTGCGTAAATGATGCCCAAGACTTTTAAGTGCCATTTCCATGTCGGCAGCCATAAGGGAGGGGCGGTCAAATCATAACCGCATTTTTTGCAAACCCTGGCCTTGGCTTTATTTTCCGTCGCGCACGCCGGGCATTTCAATAAAGCCGGCTCCGGCTTAAGGGACGGGGCCTGCATTTTGCTTTGGGATTCAGGCATTTTTCTTTTTAACTATAGCATCAATCGCAAGCAATGTTCGCCACATTTTTTCGACATCCTTGAGCGCGATGGAATTTGGTCCGTCGGATTTGGCCCGGGCCGGATTAGGATGCGTCTCAAAAAACAAACCGGCCAACCCGACGGCGGCCGCCGCCTGAGCCACGGGGACGACGAACTCAGGCCAGCCCCCGGTGGCCGCGCCCAAGCCTCCCGGCAGCTGCTGGGAATGCGTGGCGTCGTGAATCACCGGCACGCCGAAGCCTTTCATAATTACGAACGAGCGCATGTCCACGACAAGGTTATTGTAGCCGAACATGTACCCTCGATCCGTCAGCATCAGCTGATGGTTGCCCGCAGAACGAACTTTATCGACGATGTTGCGGCATTCCCAAGGGGAAAGAAACTGCCCTTTTTTGACGTTGACCGGCTTGCCGGTCTTGGCCGCGGCCGTGATCAAATCCGTCTGCCGGCACAGAAACGCCGGGATTTGGATGATGTCCACCACGCGCGCGGCCCATTCGGCTTGCGCCGGTTCATGGATATCCGTCAGCACGGGCACATTTAAACGTTCCCGGATCCGGCCGAGAATCTCCAATCCCTTGGTGACGCCTAAGCCGCGCCAGGATTTCATCGAGCTGCGATTGGCTTTATCGAAGGACGCCTTGAAAACAAAAGGAACCTTCAGGCGGGCGAACAGCCTCTTTAAATGTTCGGCCACCCGAAACGTCAATTCTTCCGTTTCAATGGCGCAGGTGCCGCCGATGGCGACGATGGGATTCCTGTTGCCGAAAGCGATCGGCCCGACGCGCACGACGATATCGGACACTAGTTTCTATTTGCCAACGCCGCTTTCACGAAATCACGGAACAAAGGATGAGGCTCCAGCGGGCGGGAGCGGAGCTCCGGATGAAATTGCACCGCCACAAACCAAGGATGATTTTTAAATTCAACGATTTCAGCCAAATTCTGCTTGGGGTAAACGCCCGTGACTTTCAGCCCGGCGCCCTCAAGGTTGCTGCGGTATTTGTTGTTGAGCTCATAGCGATGGCGATGGCGTTCCTCAATTTGAGTGCTACCGTAAGCCTGGGCGGCCAGGGAATGCTGTTTGATGCGGCAGGGGTAATTGCCCAGGCGCATGCTGCCTCCCACTTGGCGGACGTGGCGCTGCTGGGGCAGCAAATGAATGACCGGGTGGCGGGTCTTCGAATCGAACTCCGTGGAGTTGGCGCCTTTGCAGCGCAACAAATTTCTGGCCACCTCGATGGTCGCGGTTTGCATGCCCAAACAAATGCCGAAGAAAGGAATTTTTTTCTCCCGCGCGATGCGGCAGGTTTCGATCTTCCCCTCAATGCCCCGGTCGCCGAATCCGCCGGGCACCAGAATGCCCCTCGCCGAGGATAGTTCCTCCTCGAGATTCGGACGCTCCACGTCGATATACTGCACGCGCACCTTAGCCCGATTGGCCAAACCTCCGTGCGCCAATGCCTCCCAAATGGATTTATAAGCGTCTTTGAGCTCGGTATATTTGCCTGCCACATGGATCGTCAACTCATGATCCGGGGTTTTGGCCACATCCACCATGCGCTGCCATTGATCCAAATTGCGGTGGCCCGAACGCATCCTCAAGAGCATCAGCAATTGCTCATCAACGCCTTGGCGCGCAAAGAGCATGGGCACTTCATAAATCGTATCCACGTCCACGGCCTCGATCACCGCTTCCTTGGGCACGGAGGTAAACAACGCGATCTTGGCCTTCAATTCCTCGGTAATGCGGTGCTCGGAGCGGGCCACGATCAGGTCCGGATCAATGCCGATTTCGCGCAGCTTATTGACCGAATGCTGTGTTGGCTTCGTTTTCAATTCCTCGCTCGCCCGGACATAAGGCAGCAGCGTCACATGAACGTAAGCCACGTTGTCCCTGCCGATCTCAAGGCGCAATTGGCGCGCGGCTTCAAGAAAAGGAAGGCCCTCGATATCGCCCACGGTGCCGCCGATCTCAATGACCACCACGTCGGCGCGTCCGGACCAGAGCATCATCCGGCGCTTAATCTCAGCAGTGACATGGGGGATGACTTGGACCGTCTGACCCAGGTATTTGCCCTCGCGCTCGCAACGGATGATCGTTTCATAAATCTGCCCGGCCGTGACGTTATTTTCCTTGGACATATCCGCGTGCAAAAACCGCTCATAATGCCCCAAGTCAAGGTCCGTCTCAGCGCCGTCTCCGGTCACGAAAACCTCGCCGTGCTGATACGGATTCATGGTGCCGGCGTCGACGTTCAAATAAGGATCAAGTTTTAACAACGTCACCTTGAGGCCCCGGGAGCGCAGCAAACAACCGATGGAAGACGCGGCGATGCCCTTGCCTAAAGACGATGCAACCCCGCCCGTTACGAAAATATATTTAGTCACCTCGACGCCTCCTGCAATTCGGCCCGCGATACCGTGGCCGTTCCGACTTTGCCGACGACGATGCCCGCCGCCATATTGGCCAGATGCACCGCCTCCACCGGCGACGCCCCGGCGACGCGGCTCAACGCATAAGAGGCGACCACCGTATCACCGGCTCCGGTCACGTCAAAAACCTCGCGCGCCACGGTCGGGATATGCCGGAACTCAGGACGGCCCCGCCCGTTCAGGTTGAACAGGGTCATGCCCTGGGGGCCGCGCGTGATAATGGCCTGGCGCAGGCGCAGAGCGGACATGATTTTCTTTCCGATCGCTTCCACTGAATCATTATCCGTCTTGGGCAATTGGCCCATGCCTAAAAAAGCTTCCGTTGTATTGGGCGTCACGCAAGTGACGTTTTTATAAAGGCGCATGTTCTCCGGCTTAGGATCGACGAAAATATCGGCCCCTGTTTTTTTGACGGCGGCGACCAGCCAGGAAACCAGCCGCGGCGTGATCAGGCCTTTGCCGTAATCGGAAATAACGACTGCGTCGACGCGATTGATAATCGACTCCAAAACGCCCAGCAGGCGCGACTCAAAATCCTGGCTGATCGGCACTTTGGACTCCTTGTCGAAACGCACGACATGCTGATGCCCGGCAACCACCCTGGTCTTTAAGCTTGTCGGCCGCGTCGGGTCGAGCAAAATGCCCTCCGGGCTGACGCCCCGGTGCTCAAAATCACGCACCAGGCGCTCCCCGGCCGTGTCCATGCCCACGATGCCGCCGGCATAAACCTTGGCCTCGAGGCTGACCAGATTGAAAATCACATTGCCCGCTCCGCCCGGACGGTCCTCCTCGTTGGTGACCTCCACGACCGGCACCGGGGCCTCCGGCGAAATCCGGCTGACCGCCCCCCAAATAAAACGGTCCATCATCAAATCGCCGATCACCAGAATATTGGCTTTTGGGTAGCCGGCGATAACTTTTTGGGCGCGCGCGGGAGAAATCACCTATGCTCCACCAAGGCCTGCGACACCAAGGGCAGCAGGATTTCATGATGCCCGATAAAATTGAAGGCTCTGGAGCCGGACCAAAGGGTCGGCCGCTCCAGGACGTTGACGCGCGGTCGATATTGAGGGATCATGTCGAAATTCGCCGCGGTTATTTTATCCATTCGCCGCCCCTTATTGCGATTGATGGCGATGGCCTTGAGCAGCACCTCGGGCATCAGCACGGCCGAGCCCCAATTCATAATCACGCCGCCGCCGGCTAAATCGCCGACGATTTCGGTCAAGCGTTTAAAATCCGTATAACTGGCCTGCCCCCAGGCGCCTCCGTCGCAATTAGGGTGCTGATAAACGATGTCCGTGCCGATGGCGGCATGCACCGTGGCCGGCACGCCGAGTCCATAGGCTCTGGCGAACAGGCTCATGCGCCGGTTGGGAAACCGGCTGGCCGCGATTTTTTGGCCGATGGTTTCGCCCAAACCCGAACCCAAGCCCGCGGCTTCCCGCGCCCAGCCGTTTAAATACTGCCCCGTTTCCCTGGCAAATCCGAAAATGCCGGCTTTCAATTGCGCGGGCACGTCTTCGCTGGTTTGCCCGGCGAACGCTAATTCAAAATCATGGATCACGCCGGCTCCGTTGGTGGCAAGCGCCGTCACCCAGCCCTTTTCCATCAAGGTGATGATGTAGCGCGATAACCCGGTTTTAATGACATGCGCCCCGAACATCATAAGCACCGGGCGCTTTTTTTTCTTGGCGTTGACCACGGCTTCCACGAATTCCCTCAAGTTTTGCGCCGCCAAAATCGCCGGCAAGCCGTTGAAAAAACTTTTAAACGAGCCGCCCTTCTTAGGCTCGCTGCCTAAAAATTCCAAGCGGACTTTGCTTGCTCTGGTTTTCAGCGAAACAAAACGGAGGGGGCGATCCGAACGGCGCGGCGCGGATTTCGTCATTTCTTTTTAATCATCAAGCTCCACTCGCCTTCACCCACGGTTTCATCCCGCTGGTTGAGGAGTTTGACGTCAAAAACAACGATGCCCTGCGCGCCCAAGCCTCTGGTCTGGCGGACCGTAAATCGACTTTTGATCGTGTCGCCGAATAAAACGGGCTTTTTAAATTTCCAGGAAAGGCCCGTGAACGCCACCACGCTGTCGCGGATAAACCCCATTTCATGCGCCAAACCGGAAACAATGGACAAACCCAACAGCCCATGGGCGATGGGCGCTCCGAACGGACTTTTCTTAGCGTGCTCCACGTTCACGTGGATAGGGTTAAAATCCCCCGACAGGCAGGCAAAATTCACCACATCGGTTTGGGTTACCGTGCGGCCTCCGGTGGTGATGGTTTGGCCGATCTGATATTCGTCAAAATACAGGGAAGGCATCGAAAAAGATTATAGACTTTTCGTTTCCTGGAAGGTGCCGTAGCGGCGCGCCATCTCGATCAACACTTCTCTCAACAAAGGCATCCGCTCCACGGGGCGGACGTTGATCTCTTCGAGAGTGACGGCGATGGGTTTCAACCCATCCGGCAGAACATTATTGACATTGACGCCGACGCCCAAAACCAACCATTCGTAAACGCCGTCCTGAACGCTCCCCTCTAGAATTAAACCGCAAACTTTTTTCCAAGAACCATCGGTGGCTTGAACTAAAACATCATTGGGTTTTTTGATCGCAAACGCGGCCTCCGGCAACCGCCGGTGAAACGCGTCGCGGCAAGCCTCGGCGCAGGCTGCGGAAAACGCTTCGGCCCGCTCGGGCCCGAAACGGGGCCGGCAAATTACGGAAAACCATAAGCCGCCTTGTTCGGAATTCCAGGCGTCGCCTTTTCGGCCATAGCCCGCGCTTTGACGCCGGGCGACGAATAACGCCCCTTCCGGCTCTCCTGAAGCGGCCGAATGCTTGGCCTGGGTCTGGGTGGATTCGATGCGGTCGTAATGATAGACGCGCCCGCCGAAGGGCGCGCAAGGCCAGTCTCCGGAATTGTTCATCGCCATGCGAAGGTAGCGCTCGATGGACTTGGCTTCCGTCACTTGAGGCCGGCCAGCCTCTGTTGAGGCCGGTAGGCTGCGGCAAACGCCTGGGTACGCACCGGGTCCAGGTACCAATTATCGTCATGGTAAACCCAAAGCGCTTTGAGATCCACGCTGGTCGGCTGGCCGTAATAAAAAACAAAATTATCCAACTTGCCTTCATGGCGCATGAGCTCGACCAATTCATCGAGCACGGCATCGCTGGGGACTCCTCGCCCGGTGAATGAAACTTCAGCCTCGATAAAACCGATGCGCAAATTTTTAAAAAGACTGGGCGACACATGAACGGTGTACGAATCCCGGCTGACCCAATAGGTGGGGCCCACCTGAAAAAGCTGGCGGCGGCGCTGATAAGATTGCTCCCTGACCGATTCAAAGGTCCCGGAGGAATAGACCCGCTCCCAAAACTCCTCATGGCTTAAACCCGCGACCTGCACTGAAGGGTGGGTAAACGCGCCGAGCGCGGACAAAGCCTCTTCTCCCGACAGGGAGGATCCCGAAGAAAGAGCGCGGGTGAGCGTCGCTCCGAGCTCAAGGGTTCTTTTTTCCAACAGCGCGATGTCTTCAACCGCTTTTTTTTCGGAGCGGGTCCGCACCCAATGATACCCCCCGAAAAGAAAGGCCAGGACCAACAATAAACGCATCACAGCATTCTAACCTTTTCCCCTTGATTTACCGGCGATTCAGGAGCAAGCTATTAACGGCGCGAAGAGCGGCCTTTATGCGTTACCGCATTTACAATCAGGGCCAAGTCGTCGGGCCCATGGAGCTTGACATTATCCAGGCGCAGCCCTGGTTCAACGGCAATTTGTTGTTGTGCCCCGAATCATCCCCCGGCATCACGGCCTCGGACTGGAAGAGGGCCGATGAAATCCTTAAATCCGAGATGGAACGTCCCGGCGACGCGCCCGCCGCCCAAGCCAAAGGGTTGGGGGCCTCGCCCATGGCGCGGCGCATCGAAGCCATAGAAAAAAATCTTGACGGGCTGACTCAGGCCCAAAAACAATGGGAATTGAGGATCGAAGAAGAAATAGGGAGCATCAAAGCCGCGACCGAAGGGGCGCTTGAGGAAATCCGGCAAAAAATTTCCGAACAAGCGGTGGAAACCGGCCGCTTAACCACGGCCGTCAATCAAAGCGCCGGCAATGTCGAGTCGCTCGGTCAACGCCTGGCGTCGCTGGATCAATGGGCGAATCATTTAAAAGAACTTCAACAGTCGTTGTTGGGGTTGGAGGCAAATGTCGCCTCCCTGAAGGAACGGTTATCCGAGATCGGGCAAAAGCAACAGGACATGGAGACCGCGGCCGAAGAATCTGAAAAAAAATTAGAGGGAGCGTTGCTGCGCCCGGCGTCTGTGGCCCGCGCAATGCCTGCGCAGCAACCGGTCATCGCGTCAACAGCCGGCGAAGCATCGCCCGCGGCCGCGCCCGCCCAAGAAACGCCCAAGCCGCCGCCTCCCCCTGCGCTGCATCCGGTTGCGCCGGCGCGGCGCATTGAACCAGAGGTGAACAAGCCGCCGGCGATCGCCAGGGCGTCTCCTTCGCTATCTCCGCAATCGTTGCGTCTTTCCATCATCGCCGCCGTTTCTCTCATCGTCATCGGTTTGGCTCTATGGATTTATTTCGGCAAAATCAGGCCGGTGAAGTCCTCGGCCCTATCTCCGGCGGATTTGCAAGGAACGTCAAGCGTCGCGCCCGGCCTCGCGACGCAACCGGGATCACCGATGGCCGATCACTCCGGTTTTCCCGTGAATGTGTTTGAGGAGCCCCCGAAACCCGATATGGAACCCGCTCAACCGGCCGTCGGGACATCCTCAAAAAAACGTCCGGCCGCAAGAAAAAAAACCGCCGCCAAATCGAAAAAATCCCAACCCACGGTGACCGTTGAAATGCCGGGTGCGCCGGTGAAGCCCGCCAAAGCCAAATCAACGCCGCCCAAAACAAAAGGCGCGAGCAAATTGCCGCCGGGGCTTGCGCTGCCTGGATTTCAAAACGCGCCGCCTGCGACTACGTCCGCTTCCAATGAATCGGGAACAAAAACCGGGACCAACCAAGACGAAGAATATTTTCCCGACGCACCGTAGCGGAACCTGGGGACTCTACCGCCGGGTTTGTTTTTGAGAGGCGTAGGCGATCATGATTTGCTCGGATTCCCGGATATCCTCATCGTTGATGGACCAAAGGTTTTTCGGCGCCAACAGCGCCTTTAAACGGCCGAACAATTCATGATCGATGAACGGGATCACCCGGCCGCTGCGATACTCGGTCTCCTTTTCTCCGTAAAGGCCCAAGAATGTCTTGTCTCGGAACCAGGATTCCCTGTTGCGTTCTTCAAGCTTCTTCAACAGAGCGGGAGTGGGATCACGCTGAACGAATTCAAAAAACAGACCGCTGGGCTTGCCTCCCGGCAAATACCATTCGCCGCTAAAGACCTGGATCAAATCCTCAGCGGCGTCTTTTAATATCGGGGTGATAAAATTGACGCCGCGCTCTTGCGCGTATTGGTGGAAACTCAACAAGTCGGGAGTGCGCAACGCGATATGCTGCCAATGGGCCGCGGCCGCGTGTTGATTGAGCATATCGCGAACATGAGACGGCTGCTCTTTGGGTTCGGAGGGCTGAACCACGGCGATAATCGTGTTTTGCATCTGGGGTCCGTCCACCGGGCCGCGGCCGATCCTTGCCGCGAAGGTCATCGACGCTTCTCCCCGCCCTTTCACCCATTCTTTTCTTTTTTCATAAAGGATGTCTTCTTTGGCCGCCCCAAAAATAATACGCAACATCGCGTAGGCGACGTTGTACATTTCAGAATCCACCAAAAGCGTCATATGGTCGACCTGAAAATTCAAAAACGAACCGGGCTGGGATGAATGCGCTTGCGGCTTTCGTGTCGGCATTTTCATGCGGTTCATAACTTGGGCCTCGGCATCATGAATGTATCGCTGACGCGGGTGTAGGAAGCGTCTTCCAAACGGCCGATCGCCTTGAGGTCCCGATGATCGATTTTACCCTCTTTCCAAAGGTGATCGGCGACATGAGCATAGATGACGGTGCCGATGACCACCGAGCCGCTCAATGGCTCCTCGCTGACCGGGACCACCTTAAATAAACGACACTCCAAATTGACGGGCGATTCTTTCACGCGCGGGGGTTTGACCTTGACCGAAGGCGCGGGCGTCAACCCAGCTTTCTCGAATTCGCTCACCCCGTAAGGGTAATCCGCTGATGTTTGGTTCATCTTTTGCGCCAAATCTTCGGTGGCCACGTTAACCACGAATTCCCCCGTGGCCTCCACATTGACCAAAGTGTCTTTTTTCTTTCCCTCCCGGTTTCTGACCGGCACAAAACAGACAGTCATGGGATTGGCCCCGGCGCCCGTAAAAAAACTAAACGGCGCCAAATTGACGCTGCCGTCTTTTCCCTTAGTCGACACCCAGGCGATAGGGCGCGGCTGAATCACGGCAATCAACAGCCCGTAGCGATCGGGCAGACTCCAGGACGAGGGGTCAAGTTCCATGAAGCGCCTCCGCGGCTTTGCCGTTTTGCGCCGACGCGGTTTTATGCCAGCTCAACGGGTATCCCTTGTCTCGGTACCGATACCCGTATTGCGTGATCGCGAAACTCTCAAAAAACGTGTCGACCATCACGGCCAAGCGATTGGACATTTTTCCGCGCGCAGCCATGGAAACAAGAGCGGCTTTCCCCTGAGGGCTGTGGGGAAGGGCGCCGGGATGAACGGTGAAGGACCCAGGTTCGATCACCCCTTTTCTGGCTCCGTAACTGGCATTGGCGAAAAACATCACCTCATCGGAATCAACATTGTAATGAGCATAAGGCGCCGGGATCTCCTTAGGGTGCCAGCCTTCCATTTGCGGCACGAATGAGCAGAGCGAAAACCCGCTATGCGGCGGATTGCCGGATTGAAACGTTTGATGCATGGGCGGCGCCGTATGAATTTCCCGGGCGATGCCGTGGTGATTTTTGATGTCGAAGCCGAACGGATAAAGGGCCCCTTCCCAACCGGCGACATCAAACGGATGATGGCCCAGGGTCAGGCGGGTGATGCGCCCGCCGGCATGTTTGACATCGATGGCGAAAACGCCTCGTTCATCACGCGCAGGCTCGAACTGGGGCGTTTCGATTTCCGTTTCAACCACGGGCGCCATCATTTTGGCTTGTCCCTCGGCATTCAAATAATGAGGAGGAAAAGCGATGGGGTACGTTGATTCGATCACCAAAAAATAGGCCTGCTTCGTGTCCATCTCGATCCGGTAAGTCGTTCCCTTGGGGATAAGCAAATACAGCCCTCTGCGGATCGGCAGGCGGCCGTACTCCGTGCGCAATGTTCCTTCCCCCTCCTGCACGAAATAGCATTCATGTTTATCCCCGTTGCGGAAAAAAACGCCTTCCGCCATGCGCTTGTTCGGCTTGGCGATGGAAACGACGGTATTGGGGCCTGCGACAATCGCCTGTCTGCCGCGGACCGGATCTTGGCCGTAAGGCATGCGGCCGGTCAAAATGTGATAAGGCTCGAGCGTCGGCGCCTTGGCCAACTTGGGCGTCAGATCAAAATCGCCTTTTTTGGGAGCCTTGATCTGCTCGGTGGGATAGGACCGGACATGCATTTTCCGCGAAAAAGGGCCGGAAAATCCCAATGTGCCGTGAATTTCCTCAAGCGATAAAACATGATCCTTCGCGTAGAACTCGGTATGCGGGGTCGGCGGCAGGCGGCCGCGCTTAACGATGAGCGCCATCGGAGTTGCTCAACGCCGGCTTTCTCAACGCCCCATAGTTTAATTCGCGCGCCGCGGCCGGACGGCCGATTTTATTTTTCAGCGTTCCCAATTTTTCAACCTTCAGCTCGATCACGTCGCCGGGCTTGAGCCAACGGTTTAAATCCAGGCCGCAGCCTTTGTAATAAGTGCCCGAACCCAAAACATCGCCGGGACGAATTTCTTCCTCCTGGGAAACATAGGAAACCATCAAGGGGAAGCCCCAATGATTGTCCCTGAAATGCCCTTGGGACCAACATTCGCCGTTGACTGAGCTGCGCATGGAAAAATCCTTGGCCGGGTCAACCTCGTCCGCGGTCAGCAAATAAGGGCCGAAGGCATTGGCGAAATCTTTGCCTTTGTTCAATCCCAGCCGGATGGTCATTTCTTTTTTCTGGATGTCCCGCGCGGAAAAATCATTAAAGATCATATAACCGAAAATATAATCCTGCGCCTTCTCCGGAGGGATATTTTTTCCTTTTTTGCCGATCACGCAGGCGATCTCGCATTCAAAATCGAATTTTTCAGTGTAATACGGCCAGGGAATCTCGTCGTCAGGGCCGTAGGTGGCCCGGGGGTTGCCTTTATAGTAAGCGGGCAACTCGTACCAATGCGCGGAGAGCGTTTCACCCCGGCGAGCGGCCCCGGCCTTGGCATGCTCTTCATAAGCCGTGAAATCCTTAAGGGAAGCGGGTTCCGGAACAGGGGATTTGAGCCGGACATCGCCCAACGCGATCACAGCGTCGCCGGGTGCTTTGGCCGCGATGCTTCGCGCTTGCCGCCACAATTGTTCCCCGCCTTCCAGGAATGCCGTCATGGCGGAGGGGATAATCCCGTCCGAGGCTGACGCCAAATCAATCACCGAATTTCCGGCCAGGACGCCCAAACGAGCATCGGGCGACTGCTGGGGACCCGCCTCAGGCGGGCCAGCGTACTCGTAGCTCTGCGGATGAGCATCCCCACGCGTGAACGTCACCAGCTTCATGAAAACATTATGACCAGATTAGAAAGCAAGCTCAATGCCTACCGGGCAGTGATCCGAACCCTCGACCCGGGACAAAATCGAAGCGCCTGCTAAATGCGGACGGAGCTCTTGAGAAATGAAAAAATAATCGATGCGCCAGCCCACGTTCCTCTCCCTGGCGCGCGTCTGCATATCCCACCAGGTGTAGTGACCGGGGCCTTTTTCAAACTCGCGGAAGGTGTCCAGAAAACCGGCGCCGATCAACTCGTCGATCCAAACCCGTTCCTGAGGCAGAAATCCCGATATCTTGGCGTTTTCCTTGGGCCGGGCCAAATCGATTTCCGTGTGCGCGGTGTTGACGTCCCCGCAAACGACCAAATTTTTTTGACCGTTCGCCCGGTAATTCTTGAGCATCTGCAAAAAATCGCGATAAAACGACATTTTAAAATCCAAACGCTCCTCGCTCTGTTTGCCGTTGGGAAAATAAACATTGAACAGCGTGAAGTCCGGGTATTGGTGGATCAGCACGCGGCCTTCCCGGTCATAGCGGTCAAAACCCATGCCGCCCGTGACCTGGGCGGGCTCAACCCTGGTATACGTAGCGACGCCGCTGTAACCCTTTTTTTGAGCCCATTGAAACTCGGCCCGGTAACCGTCGATACTCTTAATGTCCGGCCCAAGCTGATCGGGATGAGCTTTGGTTTCCTGAAAACAGCAAATATCCGGCTCTTCCTTCATCATAAAATCCTGAAAATTTCCTTTTCTGGCCACGGCCCTCAAGCCGTTGACGTTCCAAGAAAAAATGCGCCAAACTTTCATCGCGGATTATGATAGCCCAAAAAGATCGCTCGCGTTCTGCGTGGTCCGCCGCGCGACCTCCTCGACGGAAACGCCGAACAACGCGGCCACGGACCGGGCAAATGGATTGCGGCGGCAAGAAGGGGCTGTCCGTCTCCAGAACGATGCGATCAAGACCCGCGCTTAAAATCGCTTGGCGCAAATCATTATTCTTAGGGTAAGTGATGGGCCCGTCCACGCCTAGCGCTAAGCCGAAATCGTTCGCACGCCGGGCATCATTCTCGCTTCCTGAAAAACAATGCAAAACGCCACGAAAACGGCGCCGGCCTTTGCCGGGACCCACAACAGCTTCCACAACCCCGAACAGATCGCGATACGCGTCGCCGTTCTGGCTTCTTAACCCCAGCCGCCCTTCGCGGCAATGAAGGACGATGGGTTTGCCTGCTTCAACCGCCAACGCCAGCAGTTCGCCCAGCGCCTTTTTTTGAATCTCCGGAGCAGCCTCGCTTTTGGCGTAATCAATGCCGATTTCACCCAAAGCAACGATTTCAGAACGGCTTAAATTTTTCTTCAGGGTTTCAAGATGTTCACCGGTCAACGCAGCGGCATGATGCGGATGGAACCCCCAAGCGCAAGCCATGCGCCCGGGATACCGGCGGACAAGACTGAGCGCCGCTTCCCATTCTTCGGGCTCATCCGCGATTTCAACGATATGCGTTACTCCGCAGCCGAAGGCCCGGCTGATCACCCCATCGCGATCCTGATCGAATGAGGAAAAATTCAAATGCGCGTGCGTGTCGATCATGGCGATGTTACCGGATGGCGAATCTAGCCGGCGAAAATTCTTCAATAGGCAAGGCGCTCGCGCGTCCGGCGATCAAATCCGCGATCACGCGGCCCGTAAACGGCGCCAACAACACGCCTTTGCGAAAGTGCCCTGTGGCTAGCCACAAATTTTCCCATCCCGGAGCCCGGCCGATCATGGGCAGCTTGTCCTTGGTCGCGGGACGCAAACCCGCCCAAGAGCCTTTGACCGGCAGTTCATTAACGCGCGGAACAAGTTTCGCCACCTCTTGACCGATTCTCTCCAGAGCCTCGTCCGTACACGTCTCTTCAAAGCCCGCCTCCTCAAGCGTGGTACCGGCGTAGATCACGCCTTCGGGCTTTGGTCCTAAATAATACAACTCATGCGCGCCGCCCGCGATAACGGGGCAGGGCAGAAACCGCTCCTTCATCTCAAAAATCAACAACTGCCCGCGCACCGGATAAACCGGCACATGCAGGCCGAGCAAGCGCCCCAATTCTTCGGACCAAGGGCCCGCGGCTAGAATAAATCGGCCGGCTTCGAAGCGGCGTTCCCCTGCTCTTACGGCGGCGATGCGTCCCCCGGCCGTTTCCCAGCGCTCCACGGGCGTCTGCTGCATAAACACCGCGCCCAATTGTTCGGCCGCCGCGCGAAAGGCCGCGGTCACGCGCGAGCTCGTCACCTGAATATCTTCCGGATAAAAAAAGCCGCCCGCGATATCCGCGCCGATGGCCGGGAAACGCTTTTTGACTTGGCCGGCGGATAAAAATTCGACCGAGGCCACATGGCGGCGATGCCATTCGATTTCTTTTTGAAGCGCGGCCAGATCAGCCTCGTTCATGGCCACCCTCAAGGTCCCGCATTCTTCAAGCTCGATATCAACGCCGCAGGTTTCCTTAAATTTGCCGGCCAGGGAATGATAATCTCTGCGGCTTTGGATGGCTGCTTTGCGCAGCATATCGTGCGTAAAGGGAACGGTGTCGATGGTTAAAAACCCGACCGCGCCTTGAGATGCGTGCTGGCCCACCTGATCGCGCTCAAGAACCAGGACGCGCATTTTTTCCAACGATAGGTAATAGGCGGCCGCTGCGCCCACAACGCCGCCGCCCACGATGCAAATGTCAGCGTTCACGTCCCAACACCTTATTAGCCAACAACACGTCGTCGGTCCAGATGCCATCGACGCCAAAATCCAAAAACCAGCGCATTTCCCCGGGCGTATCAGCAATGCCGCCGGCCACGAACAGCCCGGCCTTCCTGGCTGTCTCCACTTCGCTTTTCAAGTCAACCAAGCCGGACAGGGCGCGGATCAAGGGTCTCCCCCACCAACTCTGGTCCCAGCCGAAGGCCATGGCCTCGGCCCCGACGCGTTGGGCCTTTTCCAAAAACTTCCAGGGGGTTTCAGGCATCAGCGCGATCCGGACGCGCGGCGCGACGGACCGCGCCCACAACAAAAAGTCCGCTGATTCTGAGTAAAAACCCAATAGGTAGCACCGATCGACCAACGAAGTTTTAGCCAGCGCCCTGGCCGCGACTTCGGCCAATTTCGCGGTCGGGCTTTGAAAATCAAAATAGCAGATGAGACCGGGATGTTTCTGCAAAAAAACGAACACATCCTCCATGTGCGGAATTTTGTGACGGCCCAAGACTTTATGATTTGAAATTTCTTTCCAAGTTAATCGATCCACCCTAAGGTTTACCCCCGTCAGACGTTTTAAATTAAGATCATGAAAGATAACGGGCTCGTCATCCGCCGTGAGGCGAATATCGCATTCAATGCCGTCGGCGCCGGCTTGAGCCGCGGACTCGAAGGCCTCCAACGTATTCTCAGCCCAATTTAGAGCGCCGCCCCGATGAGCGAAAAGTTTAATCACAAACAGACGATGGCTAAGCCTGATTCAATAATTGTCGTCACAAAATTTTTCCCGGGTTCATGATTCCCTTGGGATCGAACGTCTTCTTCCTATTCTTTAAACCCTCGAAGAATCCGGGCGCATAAGCGTGGCGCAGCCAGGGCAATTTGGCGTAGCCGACGCCATGATGGTGATTGACGAGACCGCCGGAGGCGATGACGGCTTCCATGGCCGACGACCAGACTTTTTGATGCAGGCGCACGCTTTCTTCGCGCGAGCGACCCCGTCCGGCAAAAATAAAATACAGGCAGCCGCCTTGCTCCGTAAAATGGGAGGCATGGCCCATGGCAATGGCATAAGGCGAAGCGGTCCGGATTACCTCCGCGTAAATTTGAGGCAGTTTATCCCAAGGGCCCCAAGTGTCCAAGGTATCCACAAAGCAGCCGGCATTAAACAAAAGGGTCATTTTTTCCGTATTCCACTGGGAACGCTTGGCGATCCAAACCTGGGCCGATTTCTCGCTCGTGCTCATTTGCTTGGCTTTAATCTGCCGGGCCGTTTCCCGGTAAACATTTTCCTGGCTATCCTCGAAAATCATGACCAGCAGCCACCGTTTGCCGGACAAACTTTTCCGGAACCAGCGGACCAGGGTCGGGTGCTTGAGCAGAAAAACGCGCAACTTAAAACGGGCTTCTTCGTTGAACAACGGCTTTTTCTCGTAAGCCAAGCCCGCGGACTTGGCCTCCAATGGATCGTAAAAACGCACGACAGCGGGTTTCAACCCTTGACGGATCAGGCTTCGGACGAAATCCAAGCCTTCGGACGCGGAATTCATTTCGCAGGATAAGAAAAAATGTTTTTTCGGCAACCGCCGCAATTTGAGCGTCGCCTCGGTGACGACGCCCAAGGAGCCTTCGCTGAGCATCAAGGCGTCGGGAGGGGTTTCTTTGAGCGAGCCGCCGGGCAGGGCCACGCGTAATTTTTTCGTTTGAGCGTCGATACCGCCGTAAAGGGTGGACAACTGCCCATAGGAGCCGCAGGCAATCCAGCCGCCCACCGTGGATATCTCCAGCGAAGCGGGAAAGTGCATCAGCGACCAGCCCTTTTGATTGAGCGCCGCCTCAAGCTCTCCGCCTAAAATGCCCGCGCCGACCGTGACCTCGCCCTGGGAACCCGATCCTTCAAGGCCGGTCATCTTATTCAAACGCAGAGTCTCCAGCATCACCGCGTCCCTGTTGGAGGGGATGGCCGAGCCGCTGACGCCGGAGCCTCCGCCCCTGGGCACCACGATGACGCCGCGCTCATTGGCCCAAGCCAGCACGCGCGCCAGCTCGTCTTCGTTATTGGGCCGCAGAACAAGACTTGGGGCATGTTCGCTGATTTTGCCCGCATCCCACCACAGAGTCTGGCTCCACCAGTCCCGAGTTAATTGCCGGCGGACGGAATCGTCTTCAATAATGGAATCGGGAGATAAAATAGCGCTCAGGTCTTTGGCGGCGAGCTCACTTGGCATAAGTTTCCCGAAAAACAGCCAGCCCGGCTCTTTTTGCTCCGGCCATGCGCCGGATCCAATGCCTCAGCCAAAAATAAACAAGACGGGCCAATGAGGACACAATCATAGAAAAACGGCCTGATTCCGTCTTTTGAAAGTCTGGGATTGCAACGCCGATCGGCCCGGCGCCTTCTTCCAGCGCTTCCTTGTAACTGCGGCAGGGTTTGCGGGCGCCGAGTTTCTCCTCCACCAAATCAACGGCATCCTCAGCCATGAGCCGGTAAACGGTCAGCTTGCCTCCGGTCACCGTGATCAAACCGCCCAAATGATCAAGAGTTTCGTGGTCGAAAATTTCATAATCGCGGCTCAACCATTTTGAAAATCCCGGTTGATGAAGAATCGGCCTCAAACCCACGGCAAAACGCGCTTCGCCGATTTCATGCCGCGGAAAATAATTTTTGAACGACCGGATCAACCGGTCTTTTTCCTCATCCGTCACCCCTTCCTCTCCCGGAAGTCCCTCAAAAGGATCATCCGTGGGGCCGATCCAGCAGTCTTCCCCTCGGGGATAAACGCCGATATAACGCCCGGTGATGTCCGGAAACAGGGCCCCATAAGAAAGATTCCGCCGTTTCAAAATCAAATGCACTCCTTTCCTTGGGGTCAGCTTGACCGAAGACGCCCCAGCTAGGGTCGCCAATTCTTGGGCCCAAGGGCCCGTGGCGTTGATCACGAGGCGCCCGCGAATCTCTTCCTCGGCTCCCCCCTCTTTTGACTTCACGCGAACCCCGGTGATTCGGCCGCCTTCTTTAATGAAGGCGCCGACTTTGGCTCCGGTCACCAGACGAGCCCCCGAACGGCGGGCGGACTCAATATTCAAATCAACCAGGCCGTATGGGTCAATGGCCCATTCATCGAAGGTCACCGCCCCGATAAGCCCCTCTGTCTTGAACCCGGGCTCAAGCGCCAACGCCTCATCCCTGCTCAAGCGCACTCGCGGTTTCGCGTATTTCAACGGGCCCAAATCATCGTAGCCCTCCAGCAAAGACTCGACCAATTCCATGCCCGTGGTCTGGCCGCGGTAAACGGGCCATAAAAAAATCTGACGCCTGAGCAATTGAGGCGCCAAACGCTTGATAATTCCGGCCTCGACGCAGCAGTGATGCGTGGTTTGATAATCATAGGGAAGATAACGCAGGCCGCCGTGAATCAGCCCGCTTGAGATCGCGGTTGTTTTGCCGCCCGGACGGCCCATCTCGATGAGGACGGCGGAGAATCCCCGCTGAACCAAATCCCTAAGAATCCCGGCTCCGGTGATGCCGCCGCCGACGACGACAACGTCAACCATTGTTCAACACAAGCTCGCCGTAAGACTGGGCGACCGGGACGGCCGTTCCTTGCGGGATCGCTTGATAAACCTCGTTAAAATTTTCGTCGGCCTCGTTTTTTGAAATACCCTCGCCCGTAACGGATTCGATCTCGATAAATCGCCCAAGCCCATCGACCTCGTCGACATGCAGACGCACATTTTTCCAAAAATAAACCAGCCGCCTTTTTTTAACAACCGCCCGAATGCCCAAATGTTCGGCCAGGATATTTTTCATGGCTTCCCCATCGTCCACGTTGACGATTTCATAACGGCTTTCACGGCCTTTGGATTCGTCGCTGCGCTCATAACGAATCAAACAGGCCGTCCGGCCCGTCCGGCGCAATTTCAACCGCCCGCGGGTAACGTAAAAATAAATATCTTCCTGTTGGATTTCCTGACCTGAAGTTTTCAAATCAAGGCGGGCCAACCAAACGTGCGGCTGAAAATCAGGCAGGCATCGAAGCTTAATCTCGATATTGGTCACTACTCACGCACTCAAGCCGTTGATATCCGGATGGGTAAAATCTTCAAGAATGCCGTACCACCGGCTTGCGCCGGGGCCCGAAGCTTCGATGAAGCTTCTTGAAAATCCAAATTCGCCCATCGGAAAAGGATTGATGAAAAGCTCGCGAATATATTCGGTGTCGAGATCCTCGGGCCGGCGATGGCTCACGCTGAAGCGCCGGCCGTCATGGCGGTATAAAACTTCTTTTTTGATCCGCTTTTTGACTTGATTGACCAATCGCTCCTCAAGCGTCCGGGCCTTGAAGGGATGAATGGCCCAATTAAAATAAAACGACACGGTTGTTGAATCATCTTTGAGCAAACCTAAATAGCGATAGGGAATCACCCAGGCGCGCCGGGTCAGCAGGCTCGATTGACCGTTTTCCAGATGGCCCGAGCAAAAATTGGCAGAAACACCCTGGCGAATCCCGCCGATGGTGATGGAGCCGGGCCCCGCTCCCCTGATGATTTTGTTGTTAAAAATAGCGCCCGGGATAAAACGGCTGCGGATCGGCAGAAGTCTTTTTAAGAAAAAAAGGTCGGTTCTGGTCGGCTGGGCCTGAAATTGAAGATCGACGGCAACGGGCACGCTGGGTCCGGCTCGGCCGCCATCGTAGCACGTCAAATCGCCGCGATACGCCACGCGGAAACGGTTCCCCTCAAGACTCGTCTCAAGCCCGAGCATCACGGGGACGGTTAAGCCGTACCCGACGCCTTTTGTCCGGTTGTACAGCATGACATTATCGTAAGAGGCTCCGTAAAGGGGGAAATGCTCGGAGTGCTTGCCGAATGTGGCGAAGAATTCGTCGCCGTCGTCTGTTTTAAAAGCGCAAACGACGTTCTTGTTCCAACAGTTATAAAAAACCGGAGCCTTAACGTCAGGCAAGAGAGGAGCGGCCTTTTTTAAAACCGAACCAAAGAATGGCCGGGTAAACGAATGCAAATGCGATCATGGCCAAGAGATTCGGCGCGGACCAGAAATGCGCATAAGAAGGTTCCGGAAAAACAATCAAGGGGTTGGCGCCTAAAACCTCGATGCCCGAATTCCACATGAAATGATTGCCTTGCCCGGCGCCCCCCGGTAAAAACTCTATGGAAATGAAATTAAAATACAGACCGCCGGCGATCAGCCAAAAACCCAACAGCGTGATCCCGTAAAGCAAATAACCCGTCTTTTTGGTCTTGCCCAAACGCCCAGCCACATAGCCAAACGCCGGCAAAAGAATGGGGATGTCCAAAGCAAAACTGGCTAATTGCGCGTCCATTAAAGCCATCCCTGCTGTTTATACCAGCCGATCACCTCGGGCAATCCCTTTGTTAAAGACGGATATTTGAGCTGATAGCCCAAGCCTTTTAATTTTGTGTTGTCCATCCAGGAATCCCGGTCCAAGTACCCGATCAAATCCCGCTCCAAGGTCGGCCTGCGGCCCAGCCAACGGCTGACGGTTTGATCAATGAAGGCGGTAATTTTAATGGGCGTAATCGGAAAATGAATGGGCAGCATGTACGCTCCCATAATTTTAGCGGTGAGCATAATGGAATCGCCAACGGACATGTTGGAATCGTCGGAAATGTTGAACACCTGGCCCACGGCTTCGGGCCGCCCGCTCAGAAACTCGGCTCCGCCCACGATATCATCAACATGCGCGTACCCGCCGATAAAGTCCCCCTTGCCCGGAATGAATCGCAACAGCCATTTCTTGATCATAAAAATAGGAACCGCAAGGCCGTAGCGGCTTCTGGGCCCGTAAATGGCCGCCGGCCGGATCACAACAACCGGGAGGCCTTGCTCCTGATGGAATTTCAGCGCTTCCTGTTCGCCCAAAAGCTTCGAGCGCTCATAATCGTTGATGGGCTGAGGGGGCTCGTTTTCGTTGATGGGTTCTCTTCTGAAACTTTTGCCGTACACGCTGCCCGAGCTCCAGACCACGACGCTTTTTAAAGCGCTTTTATTATTGGCCAGCGCCTGCAAAAGATTCCTGGTTCCCAGACAATTAACCTCATAAAGGCGCTGCCAGGGAGCCGTATAGTCAAAAAGGCCGGCGATATGAAAAACCCTCTGAAACGAATACTGATTCAACGGCTCCAATGTCTCGGGTTTGGTCAAATCAATAGGCACAAAAGGCGCGCGGCCCTTCAACCCGTTTAAAGAGGCGCGCGGATGATCGCTGGCCACCACCGCATAACCTTTCCCAAGCAAATGCTCCACCATGTGCGAGCCCACGAATCCGCAGGCTCCGGTCACTAAAACGGTTTCTTTTGTCATGTCGCCTCCTCGGAAAAAACTTCTTTAGCAACGCTCCGGCCAACGCCTTCCCAGCGCAAGAAAAACAACGACAGCTCAAAAAGAACAATCGTCGGCACGGCCAATAGAATCTGGGAGATGATATCCGGCCCCGGCGTCAGTACGGCCGCGGCGATGAGGATGCCCAAATAAATCCCTTTTCGAAGGCCGGCCAAGCGCGCATGGCTGATCAACCCCATTTTCCCCAGCGCAACAACGGCCAGCGGCATTTCAAAAACAAGGCCGAAGGAGAAGGCCAGGAACAGGGCGAAGGCAAGATAGGCCTCAACCGTAATCATGGGCTTTAAACCCTCGGAGCCGAAGCTCAATAAAAAACGATAAGCCGTCGGAGCTACGATGAAAACAGCCAACGCCGCGCCGGCCGCGAAAAGGCCCACAGCCGCGGGCAAAAACCACGCCATCAGCCTTCGCTCTCCGGAGGTCAACCCCAAGGAAACAAAACGCCAAAGCTCAAACAACATCACGGGCAAAGAAAGAAAAAAACCGCCCGCAGCCGCGATTTTGAGCCGGGCCAAGAGCGCTCCGGCGGGGGTTAAAAAAATAAAAGGGCCCATGGTCGCGGAAAAATAATCAAGAATAGCCGGGGACCATGCATAGACGGCTGCGGCGCCCGCCGCAAAAGCCGCAATAATCACCCATAGCCGCGATCTCAGCTCCGTCAAGTGTTGGGTCAGGGTCATTACGCGATCGCTCATGGCTTACGCGCCGCCTTTTTGACCTGAGGCGTTAAAAAACCGATTTGACTGAACCCGGAGTCCTCGGGCGGCTCGATCGGGCTGTCCGGAAACGTCGCCACGGAAACAATGGCGACCGCCGGTATAAACACATGAGCATGGCAGCGCACGACGCCTCTCGCGTCGTAAATTCTTTTAATATTGATGGGGCAGAGCGGAAATTGAGCGCTATCAAGCCATAGGCCGTTTTGCTCCATTTTATGGACTTTGCCGAACAGCGGCGACCCGGTGATGCCGACGCCCTTAAGAATTTCCAAAAGCTCGGGGTTTAGAACCAAAAGGACTTGTTTGTCGGCAAGATCGTACTCAAACATAGCTTTGTCTTTTGATTATAACAAGCGTCCCCGGAAACCGGGGCTGTCCTGGCGGCGGCCCTTTTTTAGCGTTAACGTATTGATTGATGAGGAAAAACGCGCTCTTGCTGTCCGCAAGCTTGATGGCGGCGGCCGCCGACGGACCGTTGCTGCGCGCCCAGGAAGGGGCCGTCGCGGAACTGGACAATGATTCCGAAGAGCATGAGGAGAACTGCATCGACGATGTGGCCATCGAACCCTATATTCAAGACGGCCGAGTCATCAGCAGTTGCGCCAATGAAAATCGCGATGAGGCCAAACGCCGGGCGCGGCGGCCGGCCGGTCTTTGCATCGACCGGCGCTTTGACGACGAAGCGCGCGTTAATATCGAAGAGGCCATCCGCCTCATCCAAACCGAATTGCGCGGTTTAAACGAGGAGATCGCGGACAATACGGAAAACGCGCTTCCTCGCCTGACGATTGTGCGGGCCATGGACCCCATGGGCACCCGCCGGGGCTCAACCGAACACCGGGGCCGCCAAGTGATCATTTGCCTGGCCACCAAAAACAGCAGCGGCCAAGAGATCACGCCGAGCGTCCGCAGCATCGTTCACGAGCTGATCCATGCCGGCGATCCCCGCGGCCGCCTGATCGATCATGACGAACATAATGAAGAGGGCTCCCAACGCAGCGTGGACGCGGTTTGCGCCTGCCAAATCGCCGTCACCCGCACCGTGACCTTCACCAATTATTGGAGGCGGCTTCCTCAATTAGACCGAAGTTGCGAAGTTCCGGCATTGCAGACATTGGAAACCTGCCGAGCCTTCAGGGGCGCGTCTTGGTTGTGCCGGGAGGGTCTCAATTGGCGCCGGGCGCTTAGGGACCGTTAAAGCGCGCGCTTGATGCGTTGAGCCGGTAAAGCATCAAATAGACGGTCACGCCCGTCACGGAAACATAAAGCCACAAGGGGAGAGCCCAGCGAGCAATCCGCCGGTGCTCGGCAAAACGCTTCTTAACGGCCAGATACAGCGTGCGCAAAATCATCGGCACAATGACGACCGCCAAAATCGTATGCGAAATTAAAATCGCGAAATAGAGAATGCGGATCGGCCCCTGCCCCTGAAACCGGACCGAACCGACCTGCGCATGATAAATCAGGTAAGAGATCAAAAAAATCGTCGAGGTGATGAACGCCGCGCCCATGGCCGCGCGATGGGCGTTGATATGATGACGGCGAACAAAGAGATACCCCAAAACTAATAATACGGCGCTCGTTGCGTTTAAACCGGCATTAAATGCCGGCAGCATTGATAAGCTCATTTTTGGGCAATGCGCACAGCCGCAATAAAAACGGCCAAATTAAACAATGAGATCGACGCCAGGCATGTTCCCAACGAGGGCAAGGAACCTAAGGTTGATGGATCAAGCAAAGTCTGTTGAAGAGCCGCAACGCCGTAAGTCACCGGGTTTAATTTCATCACCAAAGCGACCCAAGGTGAAGCTCCTGAGGCTGGGAACAAGGCTCCCGAAAGAAGCCACAGGGGAATCAAAAAGAGATTCATGATCGCGTGAAAACCCTGGGTGGATTCCATCATCCAAGCCAGGCAGAAACCCAGGCTTGAGAGGCCCAAGGCCACCAAAATCAAAGCCGTCAATCCCCACCAAAACGCCTCGGCGCTTAAGTTAAAACCCATAACAGGCGCCAACAGCAAAAAAGGCAACGCCTGCAGGAGGGCCAAGGTGGTGGAGCCCAAAATCTTGCCCAAGGCGATCGCGGAGCGAGGCACGGGCGCGATGAGTACGGACTGAAGAAAACCCTCACGCCGGTCCTCAATAATGGAAATCGTGGAAAAAATCGCGGTGAACAGCAGGATCAAAACCACGGTTCCCGGAAAAAAATACTCGAGGTAATCGACGGAATCAGCGGCTCCGGGCAAGCGGAAGGATTTATTCAAACCCGAACCGATTAAAAACCAAAATAGAAACGGCGGGACTAAAGCGCCGATCACCCGACTTTTGTCGCGATAAAAACGCAAAAGCTCGCGCCGCCATAAGGCCCCCGCCGCCAGAAAAAACGCCGCTTTCATCCCTGGTCCGCCGTCAACCGGCGCCCGGTGTAATGCATGAACACATCCTCGAGAGTAGGCCTGGAAAAAGCCACGGATCGAATCATCGATCCCAAGGCCCCCATCAACGCAGGGATGAACTCATGCGCCCGTTCACGCTCCAAATAAACGTCGCCGTCGATAACGCGAGGTTCGCCCGCAAAACGCTTTTTGATTTCCCCGCAAAGCTCCTGGGCTAAATCAGACTCAATTTTTAAAACATCGCCGCCGACGGCGCTTTTTAACTCCCCGGGCGCGCCTAAAACCACCAGGCGGCCGCCGTCGATCAAGCCCACGCGGTCGCAGCGCTCAGCCTCATCAATCAAATGCGTGGTCAACAGAATCGTGGTTTTGCGCTCCCGGGAGAGTTCCTTCAAGCAGCGCCAAAGCTCAAGGCGCGCGCCGGGGTCAAGCCCCGTTGAAGGCTCATCCATGATTAAAATTTCAGGCTCATGCAGCAAACTTTTGGCAAGTTCCACCCTCCTCGCCAACCCCCCGGAAAGAATGCCGACCCTGTCGTTCCCCCGGCCCTCCAACCCGAAGCGCGCCAAGGCCTCTTTAACCCGGTGTTGAAGCAGAGGGCCGGAAAGCCCGTAAAGATTACCCTGGATCAAAAGATTTTCAATGACCGTCAATTTTTGATCGAGCGCTGGGCGCTGAAACACCACGCCCAATTTCAAACGAAGTTCCCGGCACTTGTTGCGTAAATCAAATCCCGACATGCGGGCATCCCCTCTCTGCGGCGCCAATGAAGTGGACAATAACCGAAACAAAGTCGTTTTGCCGCTGCCGTTGGGTCCCAAGACCCCTACGATTTCCCCCCGATTAACCTTAAGACTGAATCCATCCAAAGCAAAACCCTTGGCCAAGGGATAAACGAAACCGAGATTGTGAATATCCACGGTTGTGTCCGATACAACATTATTCATTTGACGCCGAATTCCAACAGCTGCCGCCGGTTTAAACGTTTTTATCAAAAGCCAATAGAGCCAAAAGAACCGGCAAATAAACGATGGAAAAAAGAAAAAGATACCTGGCATAAAGCGTTGTTTTCTCTCGCGCGCAGGCGATGGCCAGCGCGCCGAAGACAACGCCCAAAATCAACGCAGCCGACAAGTAGCTTGCGCCGGCTAAACCGCAGAAAGCAACCGCTGCGCTGACGCCGAAAAGCGCCAGTGTCGCAAAAACAATATGACGCCCGGTGCGCTTTAAATTGGGATCGATCAACGGAAATAACGGCAGCCCAGCGCGCCCGTAATCTTCGCGGTGCATCAGAGCGATGGCCAAAAAATGAGGAATTTGCCAGAAAAATAAAATCGTGAACAAAAAAACGGCGCCCAAGCCCAAATGCCCCTGAGCCGCGGTCCAACCCATCACCGGCGGCAGCGCGCCCGGCACGGCCCCGATGTACAAAGCCCAGGGGGTTCGTTTTTTAAGCGGCGTGTAAGCCAGCAAATAGCTGGACCAGGTCAAGGCCCCTAAAGCCGCGGTCAGCCAATTGCTGGCTAAAACAAGGCAGGCAAAACCGGTGACGGACAAGGTCATGCCGAACACAAACGCCTGCTCCGAATTTAATCGCCCGGCCGGAATAGGGCGGCCTTGAGTCCTGCGCATCCGGGCGTCGGTGTCTTGTTCGATCAACTGATTTAAAGCGCTGGAGCCTCCGGCTAGAAGCGCGGTCGCCAACAAAAGATGGATGAGCCCCAAGAAAGGCATTTCACCTTCTAGGCCGAATTGAAAGCCGATCAAGGTGGTCAGCACAACCAAAAAATTAAGCCTGGGCCTGATCAACTCGCCATAATCGGCCAGCCTCGAAACAACGGTGGAAAGGCCGGGACGAATCAACTCTTGAGCGGGCGCTAGTTGCTGTTCTTGAGCGGCGGCGGCCATTATGAAACCGCCTGCAACGTCAATGGAAAAGCTTGGGATTGGGAGCGCGCATCCCGAAAAGCCGATAATGTCAGAACAATGCTCTGAGCCAAAATAAGCGCGCCCACGGCCACATGCGCGGTGGCCATGACCGTGGCCTTGGCCGACCAAATCGTGCAGGCTCCCAATATGACTTGAACGCATAGCAAAACAGCCAAACGAAGGACCGCGCCCCGAATCGATGAATCGCCGCGAAAACGGCGCAGTCCATAGAGAATCGTGGCGCCCAAAACACAGGAAACAATCATCGCCCCGATACGATGGCTGAAATGCAAACGGACCAACGAGTCATGAAGCGGCGGGATGACTTGCCCGAAGGCCAAAGGAAAGTCGGGAATGGCCAAACCGGCTCCTGCGTGGCGCATCAAAGCGCCGAGAAAAAGCTGAACAACAACAACGCCCACGGATGTCAAAGACAAAAAACGCAACCACTGATCATAAAAAAGGGGACAATGGTGTCTGTCACTATTTTTTGTTAAAGCGGCGATGACGGTCAATAAAGAAAAAAATACCTGGCCCATCAGCGCATGGCCAACGGACACGGGGACCGGCAGCTTATAAAGAACCGTCAAACCGCCCAAAACAGCCTGGGAAATGACCATCCCCAAGGCGACAACACCCAAAACTTTCATGAATCTCTTTTCCTGCCCAAACCAAAGCCAAAACGCAAGAATCGCGGTTAGGAAACCCACGCTCGCAGCCACCAAGCGGTGCCCGTGCTCATAAAAAACTCCGCCTTCCATGGGTGGAAAGAACCGGCCGTAGGAAAGAGGCCAATCAGGGACGGCCAAACCGGAACCCGTGCTGGTCACAAGGCCGCCGGCGATGACAAGGATAAAGCAAGCAACGGCTACAAAAATACTGTAACGATGAAGCCAACGGGCTCGATCTCGTTCTACCACTCTTCTCCGGCTGCCTTGGCCGGGCGAATCGAATACAAATACTCGACCAAGGCATCCATTTCATGTTCCTCTAAAACTTCCCCCCACTTCGGCATTTCGATCATCGGAGCGGACAATTTGGGATTTTCCTTGTCCGAAACTTTGCCTTCCCTGATGCGCTCCTTCAGTTCATCCTTGGAATAACCATCGGCAACGAAAATCAAAGCCGGAATTTGCCCGCCGACGACATTGTTGTTGGGATAACCGCCCACCCCGCCCACGCCATGGCAACCCACGCAGCCGGCGCGCGCGAAAATCACTTTGCCGCGCTCGATAGGATTTTCCGCCAGATGCTCGGCATCCCAAGGACGATGGCCGTCGAAATCCTGGCCGCGAAGCGCCGCCAAATACTCGACTAAATCATTCCTCGTGCCCTCCGCCAAATTGAAATTGGGCATCAGCGTATTGTTTTTCCAGCCGTGGGGATTCTTAAGCCACAAGCCGAGCCACTCCTTGCTTTTCCTGAAACCGATAAACGTCAAGTCAGGACCCAGCACGCCGCCTTGATTGCCGATGCGGTGGCAACTGGAGCAGCCGAACCCGTTGAAAACCGCGCGGCCGCGCTCAACCGGAGTCCGCGCCCGTTGGCAAGAAGCCAGAACGAATAAAACCGGAAGCATCAACAATAAATGCCTGTTCATCTCAAGCTTTCGAGACCTCCGCGTCAACGAGACGGCGGCGTTTTTCGATATTGTATATGGCCAAGGCGAAACCGCCCAAAATAACGAAAGTGAACCCCAGCATGATCGCAATCCCCCAGGTAAAGGCCCGTCCGATATGCTCATTGCCGGTTGCGCCGAAACAAACGGCGCAGGCCTCGCTCAGCATGGGGCAACAAAGCAAAACGAAAAAAAATAATTTCTTCATAACGCCTTCGTCTTTTTAATGAACCAGGTCAGGTAGGGAATCCCGGCCACCAACCCTAAAGAAGAAACCAGCGCAAAGGCAAAATTCCAGCCGTCCTCGCCGGCCATCAACTGCCGCCCCGACCAGTACGTCAGAAAAAAACACAAAGCCAGCGCGGTCAAAATGAAAAAAATATGAACGTTTCTAAGGGACATGTTCCTCGTGATGGATGGACGCTGAGATCGATTCCGGAATGCGCACGTCAGCTATGAGTTCGAAATCCACAATGGGCAAAATATAAAGAACCGCAACAAAAAATACGGTTACAGCCAACACTCCGTAAATCAATGCTCTTTCCCCTTTTAAATGCATGAAAAAAGCGGCGACCAGCGAAGCCTTAAACAATGCGATGGCTAAGCCCAAGGCGATGCCCAACGCCTTGGGTAGATGCAAATAGGAAACCAAAACCGTCACCACGGTCAACACCATCAGCGCGGCAAAGACGCCGAGGTAAAGTTTGATATTGGGAGGATGATGCCCTTTGCTCATAACAGGTACAAAGCCGGAAACAGGAAAATCCAAACAACGTCCACGAAATGCCAATAGAGGCCCGCGTATTCGATACGGCCCACGAACAAGGGGTGATCCCAATCCTTGCTGCTCCAATAAAGCAGCAGGGCGTTTAAGACGATCCCGCCGATCACATGGAGCCCGTGCAAGCCGGTCATAGTGAAATAAACCGCGTAAAAAATACTCGTGGAGGGCGCGATATGATGGCTGAATTTGGCGCCGTATTCAAAACCCTTGACGATCAAAAACACGAAGCCCAAAGCAATGGTCAAACCCAAGTATTTATTAAACGCCTTTTTATCGCGCGTCGCCGCCTTGGCAAAAGCCAAAACCATAGTGACCGAAGAAGTGATGAGAACAAAAGTGTTCAACATGGCCAAGGGCACATTCAAGACCTCCCAACCTCTGGGCCACTCGACCGAAGCCATACGCAAGACCAAATACGTGGTAAACAGCGTTGAAAACAGCATCACTTCCGAAGCTAAAAATAGCCATAAGCCTAGTTTGCCGTTGGGGATGCCGGTCACCGTGTCCAAGGGATCGCTGGCGTGGGCGGTAGCGCTCATTTAAGCCTCCACATGCTGCGGGGTCCAATCATTCTTATGCCCGGGCACGGAATATTCATAAGGCCCACGGTACACATGCGGAGTTTTTTCAAAATTTCCGTGCGGCGGCGGCGACGGGCAGGCCCACTCCAGCGTGGTCGCCTTCCATGGATTTTCTTCGGTTTTCTTGCCCTTGAACATGCTGTAGAAGAAATTCCAAATAAAAGGAATCTGGGCCACAAATAAAAGCCAGGCAAACACCGAAGAAACGATATTCAACGGCTGAGTCGGCAAATTGTGCAGTTGAGCGGTGGGATCATAAAGCCTGCGCTGCACGCCGGAGAGACCCTGAATGAACATGGGGAAAAACACGCCGTTCATGCAAATGACGCTGCCCCAGAAATGCACCTTGCCCCAAAAATCATCCATGCGCCGGCCGAACCACTTGGGAAACCAGTGATAGACGCCGCCCATCAATGCGATGATCGAACCAGTGACCACCACATAGTGAAAATGGCCGATCACGTAATAGGTGTCATGGAGATAAATATCCGTGGTCGACAAGCCCAGCGGCAATCCGGTCAACCCCCCGATGCCGAACAAAGGCAAAAATGCCAAAGCGAACAGCATGGGGGTGGTGAAACGGATCGATCCCCCGCGCAAGCTAAAAATCAAACAGGTCAACAGCGCCACAGAGGGCACCGAAATGATCATGGTCGTGATCAAAAAGAAATTGGACAGCTTGGGACTCATGCCTGAGACGAACATGTGATGCGCCCAAACCACGAAGGACATGCCGCCGAGGAATATCATGGCCCCCACGATTTCTTTGTAGCCGAAAATAGGCTTTCTGGTGTTGGCGGCGATGATCTCGGCCACGATGCCCATGGCAGGAAGGATCAAGACGTATACCTCAGGATGGGCCAAAAACCAAAACAAATGCTGCCATAACAACGGCAGGCCCCCGCCCGCGGCGCGCACCGTTTCGCCGAATACGACGAGATTGGCGGGAAGATAAAAGCTGGTGCCCGCGACCCGGTCCATAAACTGAAGAATGGCCGCAGCCTGAAGGGGCGGGAAAGCCAATAAAAGAAGAACGGCCGTCACTAATTGGGCCCAGACGAACACCGGCATGCGCCAAAGGCTCATGCCCGGCGCGCGCATATTGAGCGCGGTCACGAGGAAATTGATGGAACCCAACAGCGATGAAGTGATGATGAGAAGCATGGCCAACAGCCATACGGTTTGGCCGGGATTAATCACGGACAAAGGCGGGTAAGAGGTCCAGCCCGACTGCGCGGCGCCGCCGGGTAAAAAGAAAGACAAGAGCATCAGCATGCCGCCCGGCAAATACACCCAATAAGACATCATGTTCAGACGCGGAAACGCCATGTCCGGGGCCCCGATTTGAAGCGGCAGAATATAATTGCCGAACGCGCCCACACCCAAGGGGACGACGCCCAAAAAGATCATGATGGTGCCGTGCATGGCGCCCAAGGCATTATAAAAGGTGGGCGAAAGCACCCCGCCCGGAGCCAGATTGTCGGAGAGAAGGCGGCCGATCAAAGGGATGGGCTGGCCTGGGTAAGCCAATTGCCAGCGCAGAATCATGAGCAAGATGAAGCCGAAGAGCAAAAACAGCAAGGACGTGATCAGGTACTGAAGGCCGATCACTTTATGATCAACCGAAAAAACGTATTTCGAAATAAAATCCTGCGATCCGTGAGCGTCATGTTTTTTATGGGCCATTTATGAAGTCTGCGGCAGGGCCGGTTTTTGCTCCGACAGCCAAGCCTCAAATTCCTCCGGACTATGGACGAACACATCGCCGCGCATCAGCGCATGGCCGAAGCCGCACAACTGCGCGCAGCCGATCTCGAATTTTCCGGCCATGGTGGGCTCAAACCAGACGGGAACCCTCATGCCGGGCATCGCATCCTGCTTAATGCGGAACTCGGGAACGAAAAAACTGTGGATCACATCCTTGGACGTGAGGTTGAAAACCGTGGGTTTGCCCACGGGAATATGCAGTTCATTGACGGTCACAATATCGTCCTTGGCGGCCGGATCATGGGGATCCAAACCCAGCACATTGCTGGCATTAACCAGCTTGGGATCCTTACGGCCGAATTTCCCATCCGGGCCCGGGTAATGAATGCTCCAGGCGAATTGCTCGGCCACCACCTCGAGCACAAGGGACTTGCCCGCCGGAGGAACCGACATTTTGATACGGCTCCAAGAGGGGATGGCGTAGAGAAAAATCAACGTCAACTCAAACACCAAGACCACGATGTCCGGCACAAAGGACCAAAGAACGCCCCCGTGCTTATATCGGGCGGGAACGCCTTCTTTGTGGCGATACTTGACCAGCATATAAGTGAAATAAATGCCCCAAAGAATAAAAATGGCGAACATGGCGACATGAATGATGTTGATGCCAAAATCAATATCTTTGGCGAATGTTGAGGCCGCAACCGGCAGGCTCCAGCCGTAATTTGATGCCTGTTCCATACGAATTAGGACGCTAATTAGACCTTATTTATCGCTTTTGTTCAAAAGGCCGGCGGCTTCTTTGGCCAATTTTTTCAATGCCTGGGCATCCTCGCCGTCATAATAGCCTCGGATGGAGCCGGCGCCGTCCACCAAAACCAATTTGGCGCTGTGGCTGATGCGAAGGCCGGAGGGAGCGGACGCATCCTCGCTGATGGATAATTTAAACCCATCCGCCAACAACGGATAAAGATTGTTCCGTTCCATCCTCAAGAAGCGCCAGCGTTTCAAATCCGCGCCGAAACGGCGGGCGTACTCCCTCATAGCGTCCGTCGTGTCTCTTTGCGGGTCCACGGTGAACGTGGCCAGGCGCACGTCGCCGGGCAGCTTTTTCTGGAGTTTGGCCATATTCGCGGTCAGCATCGGGCAAGGCCCCCCGCAATGCGTGAAAATAAATCCCGCGATCCAGGGTCGCCCCAAAAATTCCTGGGACTTAAACGGCTCGCCTCCATCAGGCATCGCGGCCATGGCCTCAAAGGACGGCAAAGCGCCCAAATAAGGCAACGATGATTTGGATTCGCTCCTGTAAGCCAAAATCAAAGCAGCGGCTGCCACGGCCATGGACGCCAGCCAAACAGCCAAACGCGGACCCAAGGGTTTCGCTTTGCGATGTTCAGTTCCAACTCCGGTTTGGTTCATATCACCCGAAAAAGGGGACAATGGCGTCTGTCACTATTTAATTCCGATTGATTTCAAGAAGGCCTCTTCATTGGGTTCGCGTCCCAAAAATTTTGTCAACTGTTCGGCCTCGTCATGGGAGCGGCCCGGCTCCAAAATCAGCTCGCGATAAAGCCGCCCCAAATCCGTATTCATCACGCCCTCTTTCTCGAAGCGGGAGAACATGTCCGCGGAATAGACCTCGGACCAAAGGTAGCCGTAATAAGCCGCGTCATAGCCGCCCATCAAATGCCCGAAACTCGCCTGCGGGTTCGTGGCCGGATTCATGGGGATCAGGCTCACCTTCTCCATCAAATCCGCATATAAGGCCGTGGAATCCGCCTTCGGCCGGGTATGATATTCCAAATCCACGGTCGCGAAAAAAGCTTGGCGCAAATAACGCAATCCTGAATCCATGTTTTTGGCCGCGATCATGCGTCCCAATAATTCATCCGGAAGCTTTTGGTTTTTATCCTTGTAATGCCCGGACAGGCTTTTCAAAACCTCTTTGCCCCAAACCCAATTTTCCAGCATTTGCGACGGCGCTTCCACAAAATCGCGGGCCACGCTGGTGCCGGAGAAACGGCCGTATTTAGCCTTGGTCAACACCTGGTGCATGATATGGCCGAACTCGTGGAACAGAGTCTCCACCTCATCGTGCTTCAAAAGAGACGGACGATCTGCGGTCGGCTTATTGAAATTAGCCACAATGGAGGACACGGGTTTTCGATACGACCCATCCGGCAAACGGCGGCCTTTGACCAAGGTAAAAGCCGCGGCATGCTTGTATTTGCCGTCGCGCGGAAATAAATCCATGTAAAAATGAGCGATCAGATCATCCGTGCCCGCGTCCCGGACTTCATAAAGCACGATATCCTGATGCCAAAGCGCCCCGTCCTCGACCTTGCGGTACTTCAATCCCAACAGCTTCTGATAAACCTCGAGCATCCCTCCGGTAACGACTTCCAACGGGAAATACTCTTTGATCTTTTCTTGATCGATATCGTATTTCGATTTTTTAAGCTGATTATTGTAATAACGCCAATCCCAAACATAAAGCTTCTTGTCCGCTTTTTTGCCTTCCTGCGCGGCCTTGATGCTCAAACGCTCTTTGATCTCAGCCTCGGCCAGGGGCTTGAGCTTCGCCTGCAGGCGATTTAAAAAATCCTTGACGTTTTTTGGGTCCTTAGCCATCCGGTCTTCCAAAACATAATGGGCATGGGTCGGGTAGCCGAGCAAATTGGCGATTTCATGGCGCAGGCCGATGGCTTCTTCAAGCAAAACAATATTCATAGTCGAAGCCCGGTTGTCGTATTTGGTTTCCAGCGCTTTCCTCGCATCCCAACGGCGCGCGTTCTCCATAAAAGGAAAGTAATCGGGATAATCTAGGGTAACAATGAAACGCCCGGCCACGGCTGTTGACAGGCGATTGATGAAATCCTCGGGCATTCCTTCGAGCTCTTCACGCGTCAACTCCAGCTGGTCCTTGACTTCGTTTAAATTCTTGCCGAAGGTCAGCTCCAAATCGATCAATCGCTTTTTAAGCTCTTTGATTTTCGCGCGCTTGTCTGAGGAAAGCCCGAATCCGTTGCGCTTGAACTCAAGCAAAATTTTCTCAAGAAGTTTTTTGTCTTCGCCTTGCAAAGCCGGTTTCGTGCCGCTATAGGCTTTGAGCGCATTGTAAAGCTCTTCGCGGGTGTAGACTTCGACGCCGTACTGCTCGGAATCCACCTCGCATTCATGGGCCGCGTCCCGGACCGTTTTATCCGTGGACACGTACTTCAAAAACGTGGGGCCGTTGATGGCGTCCACGTAATCCTGAAGCGTGGACTCAAAAGCCAACACCGTGTTATCGAAGCTTCTCTTATCCGCTCCCACGCCCGCCAGCGTTTTTAATCCGGCATCGGAACGCTCCTTGGCCTGGGCGCAGGCGGTTTTGATTTGATCGGGCTTTAGCTCAAAATTAAGCAGATCAGATGACGAAACCGCGGCTTGAAGGATGGCCGCAAGGGACAATAACACGGCAACAAATATTTTCCTCATAATCGTTCCTCCTCTAGGAAAGGGACATTATAGATCGCAGGCGGCTTCGATGTCATCGATTTCTTTGGGCACGTCGGTCAAATTCAAGGGCGAGCCCTGCTCGCCGATGACAATATCATCTTCGATGCGCACGCCGCCGATATCGATGAATGATTCGGCGCGGTCAAAATCCACGAAACTCTTGTATTTTTCGCGATTCTTCCTGTCGTTCAATAAAACATCGATGAAATAAAGGCCGGGCTCAACCGTGATCACGAATCCGGGCTCGAGCTTGGCGATAAAGCGCATTTTGATCTTGGAGGGATTGGGCATGGCCCGGCGTTTGCCGCCCATGCCGTCATGCACGTCCAAGCCCAATAAATGCCCGATCCCGTGCGGAAAAAAGAGGCGGACCGCGCCGTTCTCCATCAAATCATCCGTCTTCCCCTTTAAAATTTTCATGGATTTCAAGCCGTCGGCCAAAACCCGCATGGCGCAGAGATGAAGGTCCAGGGAGGTTTTCTCCGGCAGCGCCTGGCCGATGCATTGCTTTTGGGCTTCAAGCACAACGGTATACACGTCTTTTTGCCGGGTATTAAAGCGCGCGCCCACGGGAAACGTTCGCGTAATATCCGCGCCGTATCCGTTTAACTCGCCGCCCGCATCGATGAGCAAAAAATCGCCTTTTTTGATTTCCGCGTTATTGCGGTGATAATGCAGAACAGCCGCGTTTTTCCCCGCAGCCACAATCGAAGGGTAGGCCAGGTGCTTTAGCCCGGCCCTCAAACACTCGGCCTCAAAAATAGCCTGGGCCTCATACTCTTTCATGCCTGGGCGCGCGGCTTTCATGACCGCTCGATGAGCCCGGCCGCTGATGCGGCTCGCCTCCCGGAGCAATTCAAGTTCTCCGGGCGTTTTGACGGCGCGCAATTCCCAAAGCGCGTCTTCAAGATCATCGGTTCCCCCCGGCTCTTTCAACGTTCCGTTGAGGAATTTTGCGGCATCCGGGTCCGTGTAAATTTTTTTGTGCTTTTTAGCGGCCTTTTTGACCTCGTCTTTGAAACGGTCGCTGTAGAGCACGCGATCGATGCCGAAGAGTTCGCTCGCCTCTTTAGGGCTGGGCACATACCCAAGCCAGACCTTGTATCGAGCGTCCGTTCTGGGGATAAATAGCGTGACCAGCCGGTCCTTAGGATCGATCAACAGGTGGCAATTGGGCTCTTCAACGCCGGTCAGGTAAAGAAAATTCGATTTCTGACGGAACACGTAAGTAACGTCATTGTTACGAGTGATTTCCTGGCCTCCGGACAATACAATCAAACCGTCAGAGAGGCGGTTCATTAATTGTTCCCGGTGCCTGCGGTATGTCTGGCTCATCCAATTAATTTTAGAAAGTCTGGGGCAGGCTAGGCGATCAGCTCAAGGCTCATGTTTGCGAACGGCGCGGAGTGGACAATGGCTCCGCTGGAAATGCGGTCGATGTCCAATCGGGACAAACGGCGCACGTCTTTTAATCCCACGCCGCCTGAAACCTCGATTTTGACTTGGGGCGCCTGCTTGCGGATCAATTTGACGGCTTTTTTTAATTCCGGTTGGGGCATGTTGTCGAGCATAATCCAATCCGGACGCACAGCCAGGGCAGCCTGGACATCGGCAAGGCTTTGGGCCTCGATTTCAACGGCCATGCCCCGACGCTTGAGGCGGTCAACCGCATGAACAAGAGCCTCGCCCCAAAGAAAACCCCGGCGCTTCTTGAGCGCGATCAGGTGATTGTCCTTGATCATGGCCATTTGGGCCAAATCGCCGCGATGCGGGAACCCGCCGCCGATTTTAACCGCGTATTTTTCCGCGCCGCGCAACAAAGGGTGGGTTTTCCTGGTGTCGGAAATCATGGGGCGCTTGCGGCCGCCGCGCGCGCGCACGAATTCATGGGTTTTTGTGGCGATCCCGGTCAACAGGCACAAAAAATTAAGCGCGGTGCGCTCGGCGGACAGCAAGGCCGCGGCGCGGCCTTCGACGGAAAGCAGGCAGCCGCCTTTTTTAATCTCGGCGCCTTCCCGGACATGAAAGCGCACGCGCGCCCTAGGATCCATGGATTTAAACGCCTCTTCGGCGAAAGCCAAGCCGCAGGCAATCCCCCGCGATCCTTTAAACAAAACCACGCCTTTCACCCGATCCCGAGGCGCAAAAAGCGCCCGGCTGGTCGCATCCTGCCGGGCGAAATCTTCCTTAAGAGCGGCTTGAACGAATTTTCTGATGAGCTTCTTGTCCAACATCATCTTGAGCACCCCAACCCCAAGGAGCGAATAACCGGGCATACACCCGGTCGATCACAGGCGCGAAAAGCTTGTATCCGTAAACCATCAAGGCATTGCCCAAGCCCACGATGATTTTTCTTTTCTTTGTTTCCATCGCTCCCAACGTCATGCGAGCCACATCGCGCGCGCTATGCCCGCCCATGCCCGCCCGAGGCCACATGGCTCCGCCAAAATACCTGGCTTGGGCCCCGAATTTCGTTTTCGTGATGCCGGGCATAACCGTAAGAACATGAATGCCGAACGAAGCCAGCTCAAAGCGCAGGACATCGGCCAAGCTGTTCATGGCCGCTTTGGCTGCGCCGTAATGGCTCATCCACGGCGGACCCATCAAGCCTGCGATGGAAGTGACCATCACGATCATCGCGTCGCCGCTTTTTTTAAGCAGGGGCAAGGCCGCCAACACCATGCGAAAAGCGCCTAAATAATGAACGTCGAACAGCAACCGCACTTCTTCGATGGGCACCTCGTCCGATGGACCGTAAGTTCCATGAGCGCCGTTATTGATCAAAAGATCAAGCCGCCCCCAGCGCTCCTTGACGCGCTCCACGGCCTTGCGGCACTGCCCCTCGTCCGCCGCGTCTAAGCCCAAAGGGAAGAGGCGGCCCTTCCATTCGGGATGCTGCGCTTCCCATTGCCCGGCCATCCGGCTGATTTTTTCTTCATCGCGGCTGGTGACCGCGCAGGAAGCGCCCCGATCAAGCAAGGCCCAGGCCAAGGCTTGTCCGATGCCGCTTGAAGCGCCGGTGATTAGAGCGACTTTATCTTTGAAAGGCACTGAGGGAATCTTACTGAACTTTCGCCGGTAACGCCCTATTCTTCGTCCGTTTCGATTTCTTCTTCACCTTCAAAAGCCGCTATGGATGCGCGCAATTCAGGAGCCGGATGATCGCTTAATACATCCGTATCGATTCCGGATTCATAAAGCTTTTCAAGAAATGTATAGAGAGCGCCCTTGTATTTCTTGGGCACGCTCCGGTCCGCCTCGAATTCACGCTGATAAGTGCCGCTGTTTAATTCGGCTTTGTTTTCAAATTCAAAATGGCTGACTAATTGTCCCATGTCCGAATTAGCCATGCTTAGAAGCCGGTTGACCTCAGTCTCCCCTTTCCTTTCAAGCCAGGCGTCAAAAATCCTTTGGCGCTCTTCGACAATATCCTGCCCATGCTCATGATCATGATGCCCGTACTCGTGCAATAAAATGGCCTTAAACTCATCCGGCGTCGGGTTAAAAACATCGATCAATCCAGAAGTAAAAAATATGGCCGACCGGCATGACTCCGGCTCATTAGTTGACTCCACCCAAGCATTAATTTGATTCGGGTTATCCTCGATCATGGGTCGCAGGCAAACGTCCGACCTTATTAAGCCTTCATCTTGCAACTGATTGAATGCGCGGCGGGCACCCCTGTCATCCAAATAACCCATGCTATCGGCCGCCCTCAATTCGGGTATTCCCCAAAACAATAAGCTAAGAATTAAAAAACCCCTAAACATGGCCTTTGATAAAAGGGTACCAGTTATTTGGCCGAGAGACGAGGGGGGCGGCGGCGACGGTAAAGGGACAAAAAACGAAAATTAAAACCGGCAATTGGCGAGTTCAGCTTGGATATTAAAAGGATCGGCCTCAAGGCAAAGACGGATAAATCACGATAAATTCTTCGACAGCGTCCGGCAATTGATACCGTTTGAGGAATGTCTCAATCTTTTTATTCTTTAGCGCCTGGCGCAGGCTGTCGACCATTCTTCGATCCATAGTGTGAACCTTGCTTTTTAAAACAATGGCCTCGGCAAGGAGGGCGGCATCGCCGTCGCTTAAGTTGGTGTCTTCAAACAATTGGGTTAATTCCGCGATTTGATCGAAACGATCTGCGTATCTCTTGATGCTGCGTAAAAATTTTCCCTCATTCACTTTATCTCTCCAAAATTCCCAAGAGATGTCGGTCTGCGTTCCCTTAAAAAATTTCTCATCAATCACTTGAGCCCCGACATGCACTTTAATCTTAGGGTTTTCAAAAATATCAACAATTTTGGAATCAAACGAACCCTTGCGTCCCCCGCGAACCCAATACTGGTAACGGATCATCAAGTTGGTATCGACGCTGATGATGTTTTGAGCCGATTTTATGCGTTCATTTTTTGTTGTCCGGCTCGCAATCTCGTCAAGCCAGCCTTCGCCGCCATGTTTTTTGGTTGATTCCAACACGCTTTTGGCGCCGTCGGCCCTGAGCCAATTGGGGGGAGGCTTCTGGCCGGGCTGGAGTTTTGTGAGCCCTCCGGCATCGATAAAAACCACATCTCCTGCATTGCGAGCGACCCCGTTGATGGTCTGGGGCTCGGTCAGCACGAAAAATTGGGCATCCAACCCGCCAATACCGGCGCGCCGTAAGGCAAGAAGCCCTTCGCTGGCTTGGCGGATGGTTTCCGGCGTGATCAAGCGGTTGGCCTGCTCAAGCGACATCCAAACCGGTAAAACTCCTTTAACGATTTCCATCGCATAAGCCGGATTGCCGTCCGCATCGACTTCGCCGAAAATTTTAGGAGCCATCCCTTTAGGCAAAGCAGCCTCCATCGCATAAGCCATGGGCAATTCCTTAAGCAAAGGCGCGTCATCGCCTGTAATGAACATTTTGACGGCGACCTCGGGCGGCGTGCCTCCCACGCCCATTTTGCCCCGCAAGAGAACAGCCGTGGACCCTCCCTCAGCATCGATAATTCCCGATAATTCCACTCGAGGAATAGAATTCTCTTTAAGCCTTTTGCGATAAGCTGGGGAGGAATTGCGCAAATTAGGTTTAGGACGTTGTTGTCCCAGAGTTTCCGGCTCGTGCCGGGCTTCTTCGGACGCCTCAAGAATCTTTTTGTTGGCCTCTTGAATGCCGGCGGGTTCCCTGAAACGATTGGTCGAATCGTTGCTGCGGACCCACTCTTGAACTTCTTTAGGAGCATATTTGAGATTGGCGTGGGGGTCTGCGCGGTTATCAAGAACCGGCTTGCCGTTCTTGTCGAACAGAGTCCGGCCGATGTCATCATAAAGAACATGGGCTTCCCCTATTCTTTTCCCATCCACAATAAGAGGATGCCCGTTCCAGTCAAGGGCGGGACCCCTGCTTACGGCTAACCGGCCCCATCGCATCGTAATGTAATCGGACCTGCCGACCGGGATGTCCGCCGGCGTCAAATTTTTTTCCGTATTGACCAACCCATCGTCCACCAAAAGCCGGTCGATTGATTCCATCAACTGCGCAGCCTCGGCAAAAGAACGGGGGTATACCGTGATAAACTTGCCGCATTGAGTGCCGCAATCATCAAACATTTGCAAAAAGCTTTCCGAAGTCGCCAGTTTATGGGCAACGCCTTTCGATCGCAGATGATCAGTGACCAACCGGCCTATCTCAACGGCGTGCTCCGGGCTCGCGCTCACGTGAAATTTGACGCCCTGTTGGGGCATTTCAAAACCCTCGGGCATATACCCTAAAAAACCCGGCGTATCTCGTTCATGGTAACCCCTGGCCTCCAGCCCTTCGGCGAAATTTTGATACTCCGGCGCCGCGCGTTCCAATCGTTCAGGTAAGAGGCCTGGGGTGTCCGGCATACGAGCCGCTCCCAAAGTGCCCGGCCCGTAAGTACCGCTAGTGTCCCAATGCTCCGGCTGTTTGGCGTCCGGTCTTGTGGGCATAATGTCGCCGTCCGCGTCTCTTTTAAAACCGTGCTCGGCAAGCTCGGCATCGCTGATTTGATCGATGGGAACTTTTTTCGGTGAATCCTTCGATTGAGCCTTCTCTTCGTCGAACCAAACATCCGGCCATTTATCGGTGATTTTGATCCCGGCTTCCTGAAGCTGCCGCTTCAAATGAGCGGTGCCTTCAGCGCCGGGATCGACCCTTAAAATCGCGCGGCCCTTCCCTTCAGACAGCTGCTTCTTTGTTAATTCGACGTTAATTCCAAAATCTTTGGCTACTTTGATGAATTTCTGCCGGGATGCTTCGGGAATTTCAAGAAAAATAATCTCCTCTGTTTTTTCATCGATGAAATCGCTTTTCTTGCGCGGCTCCTTCTTCATCCATTCTTTCGCGCCGCGCAGACCGACCTCAACGCCTTTGACAAATGCCCGGTCCCCGGCGATATTAAGTCCCGCGCTGAGGGTGTGATAAATAGCCTTGGCCCAGTCGCCGTCTTCGATCGCCTTGACGCTTTCAACGACTCCGTAGGCCGTGGCTTCGGCGAACACGGCGCGGCCCCCGTAGTGCATATAAACTCCCAGAGCCTTGGACGCGAACTGAGTGGGTTGAACGACAAAAGTCTGTATTTTCCCCGGAGTCCCTGCGATTCTGGCCGCGGCTTGCGCTGCCTTAGGGGCGCTCCCTGCGCCCCTAAAAGCTCCGGCCGCGGGGCCGGCCAGCTCGAACACCAGCATGTCCGCGGCTTCTTGGCCGATGGCGTCGAAAACGCCGAGAAGCTTAGCGGCGCCCTTGCCTTTTTCCATCATATCGGTTGCGGTAAATAAGCCCGCTAAAGCATTAAGCCGCTCTTGGAAACTTGAACGCTCCGCCGATGCCCGGCAGGGTTTTTCCACATAGTCGCCGTACGCATCCCCTAGATTTTCCCGGGTCCAAACCTGAGGGCGGTTTTCCGAAGGTTTTTCCATTTGTTCAACGCAGTTTTGATAAATAATCTCGATTACAAATTTCTTGACGATTTTCGCATCCTCGGCCGACCAGCTTGCCGCCGAGCTGCAGAGGCCTTTGCTGGGGAACCCGGCGACGAGATTTTCAAAACACTTCTTGTTCTCGCTTCGATCCATCGGCGACTGGTATAACCGGGCATATTGAGCCGTCACGTAATTTTCGGAATCGGAAAAGAGATTGACGAATCCATGCAACCGGCCCACAATTCCGTTATAAACGCTGCTGCCGACATAATGGGCGCCTTCGCCCATTTGTTTGATGACGGGGAGACCGCCCATTGCGGGCAGAAAGTCTTTTTCGCTGTACAGAGTGCGTTCCCAACCCCCGATTTTCTTTTCTTCCAATAACGACAACCGACCGTTACCGAGGATTTGATGATGCTGCATATTGAAATCCTCGCCTTCTTTGATCGTGTGAGCGATTTGTCCGGTAATCTGCATCCGTCCGGCAACCGATCGCCATTGATCCGGCCGGACGAAGGCCACTGTTGCGTCAGGACAAAAATCATCCATTTTCAGGCGTCCCATAGGATCGAGGCTTGCGCCGGTTTTAAGGTTAATGGCGGCTCTGGTAACCAAGGCCACAGTGCAACCGCTTCCCTTTTTCCATTGCGCCCTGGGTTTCTCAAAAAAAGCCATCTGCTGAATCCACGAATCATGAGTGAAATAAGTAAGGATTAAGGATCTAGTCTTGAAATCATAGTGGAGGCGAGCTTGGCTGATCGCGCTGTCTTTCAGCCGGTAAAACAACCAATATCCCATCGCTTTTGTTTCATCATCGCTCCACCCGGTCATGCGGCGCATCTCCCGCGCCCATTCGAAGACTTTCTCGAAATAAAAAACGTTTTGATCGCTAAGCCCCACTAAATACGTCAAATCAATAATCATGCTTTCCGGCCCTTCTCCGTTAACAAGCGTATTTTCGTCTTTGTAAATGAGATGGCCTTTGTGATAAATGGTCAGGCGCTCGTCCACCAATAATGGGCGTATCGCCTTCCCATCGCTTAATACCTGATAAAATTTTCGGGGTTCTCCCGTCTCCGGGTCGAACCATTGAACGATCTGATCGTCGTCCTTATATTGGATCAACTTTCCTTTTTTCTTGACGTAGTTCGAATATTGCCTGCTTATTAGGGTCTTTTTATCCTTGGAGTAAACATCCCTCTGTTCCTCGATCGGCATGCCGTATTCGTCGCGTTTGACCGCGATATGGGCGTGATAAGCCGGACCCTCTTCCCAAATATCAACCGGCCGGCCTCGTTTATCCCATTCACCCTTTTGAACGGTTTTCCCGCTTTGGTCTGATTTTTCCGCGACGGCTAATTTTCTTTTGATAAAAAGAAAGCGGTACGATCGGCTGCCCGTCGCATCGGAGCGGCCCTTTTTCTCCACGATTGAGCCGTCGTAGCTGGTAAATAATTCGTCAAAACCCGCCAGTTTGTTCCGGATTCCCAATTTATCGTTGACTTTGTCTATTTTAAGTGACTGAATTTGACCGGATCGAACTCGAAGCCATTGAGCATGTTGTTTCAGAAATTCCGGACTTAATTCATGAGCATCAATCTCCGTGCCGATGGGCGCCATTCTCGATGTCAGCCAATCGCGGTAAAACTGCTGGGAACCGGCTCGCGCCTGTCCGTAAAGTTTGATTGCCTGCTGCCTTATTTTCCGCTGTTCATCCCATTGGGAACCGGCGTGCGTTTGTCCGGTTTCGGACTCTTTCTTGAGCATCCTGACGATTTCCCGGTCGGCCTTTTTCAACCAATCACGAGTACGCGATAATCGTTTTTCCGGATTTTTTTCGGAATTAGCGGCCGCTAATTCCACTAAAAGAACGGCTTCGGGATGATTTTTTTCGATCCAGTCGCGAATTTTTGCCGGCCATCCCTTGGGCGCCGTGGAGAGGTCATGGACGGTTAAAAGCTCGTCGTCAGGCCGATAGCTCTTATAAAGCCACTGACGAAATTTCCGGCGGCGCGCTTGCAACGGCTCCAAAGAAACGACGGCATCAAGCTCAGAGTCGGGAAGGAAAACCGACAAGCTGCTTTTCAAGTTCATGGCCCGGGCCAGCCACTCTTGATAGGCTGTTTGGCGGGAATTGATATCTTGCTCTTTCGCCAGCATACCCTCGAGTTCCATTAATAGGGCGAGAGCGGGATTCGTCCGGTTAAACCAGATGGAAAAATCACGCCGGCGACCAAGCTCATCCTTATTGCCCAAAAGACGGTAAAGACCGGCAAAGTCCACCGATAAACCCCATTCATCTTGGGGAAGAATCATCAGAAGATTGGCGCCGGTTAACGCGCGCTGGCCCACGATGTCTTCATGAACCTTTTGAAAAAATCGTTTTTTCATTTCTTGGCGGAGGGGCGACTCCACTTCGGCAATCGCAGCCATCATGGCGATTTCCAATTTTTGGCGAAGGATTTTTTTCGCCGATGCCGCCGGATCGCGAGTTTGCGAATCCGGGTCCTCGCGTTCCCCGGCGGCTTGCTGTTCATCAGGAATCGGATTCGGCAGAAGCAGCCTTGTGCCGGACGCATTCGCCAAAGCCGCCACGGCTTTCTTGTCCCGTATTCTTTGCAGGGCGCAACTTAAACCCGCCCGGGCGATTTCAGGAAAATCATCAAGGCTGAATTGGGAAAGATTTTTCCGTTCCTCTTCCTCCAAAGGCGCCTTGCTCACGATGTCTTCAAGGCAGGCAGCCACGGCCGCCTCAAAGACGGCCTGCGACTTGGGGTCCTTGCGCAGTTTGGCGAACAACTTGCCGTCCGCTGATGAAAGCGGCATCTTTTTAGGATTAGTTTTGAGCAAGCCGTCAAAATAGGAGAAATAACTCCTTGCGAAGACCTGCGATTCGTCAAGAGCCGGTTTTTCAGGCGCATTTAACGCGGATTTCTTGCCGCTGCTGTCGAAAGTCGTCCCCAAATCTTCCTGGTTCACGGGCGCCTTTCTCTTGGCGGCGTTAAGATCGCCGATGGGCGCGCGCGACCCGGCGACCGCCGGGTTATCCTTGCCGCCGGCGGCGAGGGCATGGGCGGCATGACCGGACTCATCACCCGCCAATGACGGCGCCTCTTGATCAGACGGTGGATTTTCTTCGCGGCCGGCTTCGCGTGCGCGATCGTCGCGCCCCCGTTCTCCATCGCGCGCCCCCGGGCGTTCTTCCGGAGCCGATTCTCTAGACGCTTCCCCGCGATTGATGCGTTCGGCTTCTTCCCAAGAAGCAGGACAGGGTTGCCCCGTGTCTTCCGGTCCATCAATCAGAGCCCATCGCCCATCTTCGTTGATCGAAAGGTAAACATTTTCAGTACCTGCTTCAATGTCCCTACGCAAAATTCTCTCAAAGTCAGGGTCCTGCTCTGCAAACACTTCCGGCTCGTTGGTGCGCATGTACTCGAAAAAAGCGTCGGCAGCCGCTCTTCGGACAGCCGGCGTTGATTCCCCCCGAATAAAAGGGCACTCCCCGGCAAAGGCGACCCCCGATAAAACAAACAGGTCAAGGGTTAAAATGAGATAAAAATATCGCCTCAATTTAATAGGCATTTGATTCGATGAGCGACGAGATTAGGTTAACAGGAGAAACGCGAAGAAACAACGATTCTGTTTCAACGGCAGGGGAGCGAAAGCGAGATTAAAGCCGGTAATTGGCGAGTTCGGATTGGGCCTGGGCCGCGGCTTCGGCCAGGGGCACGCGCTTGGGGGCTCCGTTTCTCAACTTCAATTCCGCCTGATTGTCTTTTAAGGTCCGGGAGCTGACCCTCACGCCAAGAGGGATGCCCAGCAAATCAGCGTCTTTAAATTTGACTCCGGCCTGCTCATCCCGGTCGTCAAGAAGCACTTCAAGCCCGGCTGCTTTCAAGCCCTCGTAAATGGATTCAGCCTCTTTTCTGATGCGCTCATCTTTGGTGATGTCGATGGCCGTGACAATGATCTGATAAGGGGCCATGGTCCTAGGCCAAATAATCCCGTCTTTATCCGAGCTTTGCTCGACCGCGGTGGCCACAATGCGGGAAACGCCGATTCCGTAGCAGCCCATAATCATTGGTTTGGCTTTGCCCTGAGGATCAAGGTAATTGGCTTCCAGCGCGACAGAATATTTGGTCCCCAGTTTGAACACATGCCCCACTTCAATGCCTCTGAGAAAGGCGAGGTTCCCCTTTCCGCAGCGCGGGCAAGCGTCTCCTTCCATGGCCAAACGCAAATCAGCAAATAGATCAGCGTCAAAATCACGGCCATACTGCAAATGTTGCGTATGAAAATCTTTTTTATTGGCGCCGGAAACCCCGTCCGTCACGGTTTTAACCGCGTGATCGCCGATGACCACGGCCTCGGCATTGGTTTTCTTGGCCCGGGCGCTTAAACCCTGGGGCCCGGCAAAGCCTACCGGCGCGCCGCAGAGTTTTTCATACTCGGCCTCTTCCATGCGTTTTAAATCCCCGGCTTTGAGCGCGCGCCGCAATTTCGCTTCGTTCAACTCGTGATCCCCGCGCAACAGGCAGACCACCGGTTTTTTGGCATCCGCCCAATAAAACAGAGTTTTGACGAAACGATTTTTCTCGGTTTTTAAAAATTTGGCCACGTCCTCGACGCTATATAAGCCCGGCGTCGCAAAATCCTCCGGACCCGGGACATCAGATGTCGAACTTTGAACGCCGTTTTCACCGCATTCCGCGCGCTCCAAATTAGCCGCGTAATCACAACCCGTGCAATAGACAATCAGGTCTTCCCCGGTCTCAGCCAACACCATGAACTCATGGGAAAAACTGCCGCCGATGGGCCCTGTTTCCGCCTCAACCGCCCGGTATTTAAGACCCAGCCGGTCAAAAACCTTGCAATACGCGCCTTTGATCTCATCGTAATAACGCTCGGCATCCGCCTCATCCGCGTGGAACGAGTAAGCGTCTTTCATAATGAATTCCCGGCCGCGCAACAAACCGAAGCGAGGCCGGATTTCATCGCGGAATTTAGTGCCGATTTGATAAAGCATCAAGGGCAAGGAACGCCAGGAGCGAACATTGCGCGCAACCAAGGTGGTAATGACTTCCTCGGCCGTCGGGGAAAGGCAGAACTCGGCGTCTTTTCTGTCTTTGATCCTGAGCAATTCTTTGCCGTATTTCTGCCAGCGCCCGGACTGCTCCCAAAGCTCTTTTGGCTGGACCACGGGCAACAAAACCTCCTGCCCGGCGATGGCGTTCATTTCCTCGCGGACGATGCCCTCCACCTTCTTTAAAACGCGCAGGCCCAGAGGCAGCCACTCGTAAATGCCGCTGGCCACCCTGCGGATGAACCCGCCGCGCAGCAACAGCTTATGGGAAATCGTGTCCGCTTCAGCGGGGTCGTCGCGCAGGGTAGGAATAAAGGCTCGGGAAAAACGCATGGGCGGACAGTTTACTTGGCGGGCTGTTGCTCAGCCGGCGGCTGGGATGATTCGATGACTTGCCCGAACTCGCCTTTGGCCTTGGCCGCGCGATTGGCCCACATTCTGGCCAAATCATTGTAAAACGCGAACAGAAAAATGGGGATGAGAATCGCCATACCCACGGTATTGGCGCGCACCAGCACCCGGCGGGTGATTTTCTTCCCGGCAATCGCTTCCCACAAATACAGCAGCACATGCCCGCCGTCTAACAGCGGGATCGGGAACAAATTGAATAAACCGATGGCCACCGAAATCGCGGCCAGCAGCGCCAGGAAATTATCCACACCCGAGCGCGCGGCCTGATTCATCATGGTGACGATGCCGACAGGGCCGGCCAAATCCGGTTTTTCCCATTTCTTGAATTTATCCCACAGATAGGACAGGGAAGAGAAGCTCCAATGGTACAGCTCCTTGACGCTTAAAACCGCAGCCGTGAACAACCCCTCTTTTTTGCGAATGACCTCCGGCATAATGCCGATCAAGCCGATGCCGCGGCCAGGGTCTTTTCTCGGAACAACGTTCACGGCCAGGGATTCCCCCGCGCGCTTGATGTTTAGGGTCAAATCCTTTTCCGCGTGCGCATGGATGTATTTGGATAGCTCATCCCAGGTCGCCACAACGATCTGCTCTTTCTTGGCCTTGGCCAGAACGCTTTCCACCCGGTCCCCGGCTTTAAGCCCGGCCGCTTCCGCAGGCGAGCCGGTCATGACCACGCCTACGGCCGGCTCTTTGGAGAGCTCCGGCGTCCCAAACCACCAAAACCCAAACCAGAACAGCACAAATGAAAAAACGTAATTCATCCACGGTCCGGCCAAAGCGACTAGAATGCGCGCCTTCCAGGACTTGGAAAAAAACTCGTCTTTGGCGCCGGTGATTTCCTCCGGGTCTTCTCCCGCGGGCTTGACGAATCCGCCTAAGGGAAAAGCGCAAATCGAGTAGCGGGTCTCGCCGCGCGTGAAGCCCACGATTTCCGGCCCGAAGCCGAACGCGAAACGCAGCACGCGAATGCCCACCATGCGGCAACAGATAAAATGCCCAAACTCGTGAAAGAACACAACCAAACCCAGAGCCAAAATAATGCTTAACGCGATCATGATTGCTTAACCCTCTCCCTTAAGGCCGTTTCTTTGGCCCATTTGAACACGGATAAGCCGAACTTCAAATCCGATTGGCGCTTGGCTTTCAGCGAGGCCCAATGCCGGGAAGCGGCGGCCACGGTCTCGCGCAAAAGCCCGGGCATGTCCTGAAATCCGATGCGTCCGGCCAGAAAACTCTCCACCGCCGCCTCATCCGCGCCCATGAGCGCGGCTCGCGCGATCAAACGTTGCGGCTCTTTTTGAACTTTAGCCACGTCTAAAGCGATTTTCAGACACGGAAAACGCTCAAAATCCGGCTTGTCAAACGTCAACTGCGCCAAATCCTGTGGCCCGATATGATTGACCACGCCGTTGGCGTCGAATCCCTGGGGCCAGAGCAAACCGTAATGAATCGGCAATTTCATGGTGGCCGGGCCCAATTGCGCCAGAATCGAGCCGTTTTTCATGGCGACCATGGAATGAATCACGCATTGGGGATGAATCAAAATTTCTATTTTTGAGGACGGCATATTGAACAAATTATTAATTTCCATCAGTTCCAAGGCTTTGTTCACCAACGTCGCGGAGTCAATGGTTATCTTTTTACCCATTTTCCAGACCGGGTGATTCAACGCCATTTCAGGGGTAATTTTGTCCCAAGGAACGGGCTTTCGGTAAAAAGGCCCGCCCGTGGCCGTCAAATAAATTTTATCGACCGAGCCCTTGGTGTCCAAGCTGCCGTTTAAGCATTGAAAAATCGCGGAAGGCTCGGAGTCCAGCGGGATAATCGCATGAGCGTTCTTAGAGGCTAAACGCCGGTAGGCGTCGCCGAAAGTGACCATGGGCTCTTTGGAGGCGACTAAAATCTTAATGCGCCGGTCCGAGCGCAGACAAAGCGCCTCAATGGTCAAAGCCGCCAGCTCAAAATCGGAAAGAACCACCACCGCGATATCGATGGGCTCGGACGATAAAAAACCGAGCAAATCCCCCCGGCTCTGCAACAGCTTGGTCTTTCGGGACAGGGTTTTTTTGGCTTGTTTAAAGGCTTCGGGCTTATCCAAATACAAACATGAGGTCCCCAGGCTTTTGGCCTGGGCCAACAGGGCAGGCCAGGAGCCTGCGGCCGCCAGCAATGACACGCTGAAACGCGCCGGCTTCTCCGCCAAAAGCACTTCAACCGTGCTTTTACCGACGGAGCCGGTGCTGCCTAAAATAACGACGTTTTGGATTCCCATCACTTAAAATCGGAAGGCTACATAATAGTATAGCAAGGGCGCCGTCAGCAAAAAGGAATCAAAACGGTCCAGGAACCCGCCGTGCCCGGGCAGCGAGTCCGCGGAATCCTTCACTTTGGCTTCCCGTTTTAACACGGATTCAACCAAATCGGATAATTGCCCGATAATGCCCACGCCCAAGCCGCCCAAGACCGCCACTTCCCCATAAGCCAAGCCCTGAGCCCTGAAAAACAGCACCCATAGCCCGCTCGCCGCCAAAGCGCCGCCCACCACCCCGCCGAAGAGCCCTTCCACGGTTTTCTTGGGGGAAACGCGGGGCGCCAATTTTCTCGACCCCAATTTAAGCCCCACAAAATAGGCCATGGAATCCGCGACCCAAATGGTGATGAACAAAAACAACACCCATTCGCGGCCCAACGGCACCAAGTCCCTCAGCAAGGCCAAATGCGCCATGGGCCACATCACGAAAACAATGGCGAATAGAGTAACCGCCGAGGATACGAGAGAACGGCTGTTCACATAGAAAAGCTCGACCGCGGTCAAGGTCACGGTCGCCACCGTCAAGCCCAAGCCCAAGAGCGACGGGTGATGCAGAAGAGGCACATACCTGGGCTGGGCATGGGCCGGCAAAATGAACAACGCGAACAACAAAACGGCCATGGCATAGCCCAGATAAACACGGGGCGGGTACCCGATTTTTTTAAATAAATCGAAGGCTTCGCGCAGGGCCAACAGCCCCACGCCCAAGGTAAAAATCGCGAACGTCAACCCGCCGGTATGAACGGCGAAAAGAACCAACGGGATGCCGACGATAGCGGTTAAAACGCGGGGCAACAGCATGCCGAGCTATTCTATAAACTCTCGCCAAGCGGCCTAAGCAAACGGCAGGCCTCAAATACATCCGTCCATTCATCTCCGGAATGCCCCAGGCGAATCAGCAGTCCTTGCAAAGCGCAGGCATAGCGCCAATTGCCCGCATTCGCCTTGGCGGCCCTTTCCCCATGGCGCAAGGCCTCTTCGCCGTTGCCTTGGCGCTCGTAAAAAAGCATCAGCTCATATTGAGTCATTGGGTCGTCGGCATAACGACGGTCCGCTAAATCCAAATATTCCTCTGCGGCGCGGTGATGACCCATTTCCAAATGTAAATCAGCCAGGGCGATCAACCCGCGCCCGTCCTTTAAACCGATGGCCGCGACATTCAAATGATTCAAGGCAGATTCCCGGTCTCCGGTTCGCCGCGCCAGAAGCCCGGCGTAATAACGCAGCAAACCGTTTTTATGATTAATTTTCCAAGCCTGTTCCAAAGCCTTTGCGGCCGCATTTAAATCATTCATGTTCATCAGAGCCCAGGCCAAACCGATATAAGGCGCTTCCTTGGCTTTTTCCTTGTCCTTGCCCGCGATCACCCGCTGATAAACCTCGACCGCAAGCGCGTATTGACCGGCGCGGACCAAGGCATCGCCTAAATCAAGCTGTTTTTCCACCCAATCAGGGTAAATCCTGGCGATGATATCCCTGGCCGCCACTTCCCGATAGAAATACCCCGAGCTCAAAAAATAACCGGCCAAGGCATGCTGCAAATAATAATTTTCGATGGGACCCACGCTCACGGGATCGAGCTTGTACGCGGCCACAAACGAGGCATTGGCCAAATTCCAATTTTTCTCCCACTCGAGCAGCCCCATTCCGTAATGGGCCAAAGCATGGCCGGGGTTCAACTCGAGCGCTTTCTTGAACATATCACGCGCCCATTGGGGACGATTCAAACCCTCAGCGTAACAAACGCCCAGGTTATGCCAGATATCCGCGTCCCAGGGGTCTTCTTTGGAGGCCTTCTCCAAATGACGCTCCGCTTGTTTCCATTCTTTTTTATCGATTAATTCCAAGGCCAACGCCTTTTCTTTTTTAGCCGCTTCCTGGCGATGCTGATACGCTTTCTGGCAGCCGCCGAAAATCAAAGCCGCGAAAAGGACCAACTTCAGTCTTTCCACAGAAAATCCTCGTGACCGTTCCACTTCTTCGCTTCTTCTTCAAAAAGCTGCTCGGCCGTTTCATAAACATCTTGCAAACGGCTGGGCCAATTTTGATCCTGGCTGATTCGCCCCATGCGCCGCAACAAATCCAAACGCCCGGAATCAACCCGGAACGCGGACTCATAATCCGCGAAGGCCTGTTCCGGGTAGCCCAGCTCCTCATAAACCTGGCCCCTCAATACCAAGGCATCGGTATAAAACGGGTCCAGCCTAAGCGCGGCATTCAACAAATCCAAGGCCCTGGTTTGTCCGCCTGAGTTATACAACCGGCGCGCATTCACCAATTCAACTTCGCCGCCGCTGACCGCGCCTTTGGGCATTTTGCCCTCCAGCGCCTCAAGCTCCATCAGACGCCGGCCCACTTGCTGCCGGGCCTGGACCCTGATGGTTTGAGCCAGTTCCTCATCCAAACCTTCCAATAACATCAAAACTTCCAATTGAATTTTGGGATTCCCGGAGGTTCCGGCCTCAACCAACGCTTCCTTGGCCGCCGGACCCAAACCTTTTAATCCTTCTTTCGCGGCCTCAAAAATATTTTTATCCGCACACGCCAAGGCCTCGGTCAGGACTTTCGCGGCGCGGGGGTCCTTGATTTTCCCCAAGGCTTCCACCGCTTTCCAGCGCACCTTCGGGTGCAGTTCCTGCCGGAAAACATCGATCAAACGATCGACGGCCTCCGGATCGCCGATTTTGCCCAAGGCCTGGGCCGCTTCCCGGCGCACCCACTCCCAGGAGTGATTCAGCGGCAGCATGACCATATAGGTCTTTTCCGTTTTTATTTCGGCCAGCGACCGCAGCGCGGCAATGACCACGGATCCGTCCTGATCCAGCAAGGACGGGGTGATATGCGCTTGGGCCTCTTTGCCCAAGCGCCGCTGGAGCCAATAAACGGCTTCTTTGCGAATCCAATAATCCGGGGATTTCAACGCTTCCAGGATGAGCGGCTTATCCTGCTTGGTTCCCAGCACCATCAGCGTCCAAAACCCGAAATGAGCGACGCGCGGGGATTGCGCCTGGCTTAAACCGGCCATATAGGCGCGAAACGGCAAAACAAAAGGAAAGGCGATGACGAACGCCAGCATCAAAAGCGAAAGGACCATGGAAAACCCGGAAAAAGAAAGTAGGGTAACGCGCAGCCAATAGGGAAAGTGTTTAGGGTTCAAACGCCGCCGAAGCGGCGGTCGCGGCGCTGGTATTCGAGCAGCGCGTCGAGAAAATGCTCCCGCCGGAAATCAGGCCACAGGATTTTTATGAACACCAATTCCGCGTACGCGGCCTGCCATAAAAAGAAATTCGAAATCCGGTTCTCCCCACTGGTGCGCACCAATAAATCGACCGGCGGCAAATCCCCGGTCAACAAAAGCTTCTGGAACTCTTCTTCCGTGACCGGGCCGCCGCCGGCGCGCCGGGACTCCGCGATTTTGTCGGCGGCCTGAAGGATATCCTGCTTGCCCCCGTAATTCACCACCAAATTCAAAATCAGGCCGGTGTTACCGGCCATCAGCTTCATGGCTTCATCAATGGTGGCGTTCAACCAATCGGGCAGCCGGTCCCGTTCCCCGCAAAGCCGCAGGCGCACATTATTTTGATTCATATCCTGCATTTCATCGCGCAAAGTCCGGTCGAACAAGCGCAGCAAAAACTCGACTTCTTCTCTGGGCCGGGACCAATTCTCGGTTGAGAAAGCGAATAAGGACAAAACTTTAACGCCCAATTCCCCGGCTGTTTTAACCGATTCCCGGACGCTTTCCGTGGCATGCTGATGCCCCAAAAACCGCTGCCAGCCCTTTTGCCTGGCCCAACGCCCGTTGCCGTCCATAATGATCGCCACATGGGCCGGAATCCGGGTCAAATCCAAATTCCGGTAAAGCCCAGGGTATTTCTCAAAATAGGAAGGCACGGACGCCCCGGCAACGCTTGTTTTATTCGCGGTCACGGACATACTTTATCATGTTCAACCCCCAGGAAAATCAGCCTCGTCTTGCATCAAAAGCCTTCTCAAGGCAAGCTTTCCTTGTGGGTTCAAAACTCCGAATCCTTCTTGCTTCTTTAGCCTTTGCTCTAGTTTCAAAACCCGTCCAGGCCCATGGCGGCGGACGGGACAAGCTGGGCTGCCATCATGACCGCAAAGCAGGCGGTTACCATTGTCACAAAGGACCGCTGGACGGACGCTTGTTCAAATCAAAGGAAGATGCTCTCGAAGCGCTGGGCACATCCCAGGAATCTCCGCCTCCCCCCAAACAAAAAATCCTTCCGGGCTACTACACAATGGAAACCGATGAAAAAACCAAGGTCCGACGCGTGGTTGACGGCGACACCTTGGTCCTTGAAGACGGCAGAAAAGTGCGCCTCATCGGGGTGGACACCCCGGAACTGCATCATCCTAAGAAACCGGTGCAATACTACGCCAAAGAAGCCAAGGATTTCGTCGAAGCCCTGGTCGAAGGAAAAGCCGTGAACCTGGCTTTGGACCCTGATAACACCTACGTCAAACACAAAGACAAATACGGACGGCTTCTAGCTTATGTTTTGCTGCCGGACGGCGATATCCTGAACGCCAAAATTATCCGCGAAGGCTACGGCTTCGCCTACACCAGATTCCCGTATAAATTGATGGACAATTTCAGGGCCCTGGAGAAAGAAGCCCGGGAAAACAAACGCGGGCTGTGGAAATAGACTCCTTTTACAGGGCGTCTAAGGCTTTTTTTATCTCCGGGTCATTGATCCCGGAGATTGTGGTTGACAACGAAGAACAGCCTTCGCAAAGGCGATTATTCAGCGCGGATGATAAAAACAAATCCTGCGCCGTCTTTGTCCTTAACCATGGGCGTGCGGAAAATTTGCACGTCCAAAGTTTTCCGGCCGCAGCGCCAACGGCATATCAAGGGTTTGTCTCTTAAAATCCTTGCCGCAGCATTGGCGGGGTGCTTGCTCCAAGGCAAGGGTTTCCCCGATGTCTCCAGGCGCATCACTTTCTTAAGCGGCGTGCCCAGAAGTTCCAAACGCCGGCGCTGCGCCATGCGCTCAAAGGCGGCATTGCACCATTGGATTTCTCCCTTGGCGTTGGTGTAAAGCATGGCCTGGGCAATGGCATTTAAGGCCATCTCCAGCTTGCCTAAGGACCTGCGCAGTTCCTCAATAAGCTGATTTGGGTCTGCGGTCATCGGGGCGGAACCTCGCGAATCGTGGCGCCGAAAAACCACTCGCCGCCGTGCCTTTCTCCGACAATAAAATGCTCGGCGATAAACTCGCGTCCCGCTTTATTGACGGCCTTAAGCCGGATCGGTTGATTCAGAAGCCGGGGCTGATTGGTCACCAAGAGGCGGGAAAAACCGGCTTGATGGGCCTCTCGCAAACTGGGCGGAATGATGATCGTGAGAGGTTTGCCGAACACTTCCGCCGATGTCCAGCCGAAAAGCCGCTCAAATTCCCGGTTAACCCGAGTAATCAACCCGTGGCTATTAACCATAACCACAGGGAGTTGGTCTTCAGCCTCAATATCCGCCAGGCGGGCCATTGGAAAAGCTTACTATTTTAAATCTGGCTCCTTTGTTCTGGGATTTCTTGAGCAAAATGGTTCGCTGATTTGTTTGCCGGATTAACGCTGACCGCGTAGCCGTCTGGTTAATTCCACGACCCCGGCTCCGATTAAACCCCCGGCTAACCCCCATCGGGCGCCCATGGGGAAGGAACCGATTTGCCGGTCAATAATAGCCGTCCCGAGGCCCACCGCAACGCTGGAAACAGCGGCGGAAAGGCCCAGGCTGGGGCCGACGCCGATTTTGTCTCTGAGCGCCCCGTGCGTGAGAGCGCCGCCGAATCCTCCCAAGCCGCCGCCCATGAACCTGAAGCTAAAAAGCAAAAAGTCGAATTCCTGTCCGGGAATCTTCCGGAAAGCGCCCCCGAAACCATATTTGCGGATGTTGCCGACCACAGGAGGAACCATGCTCACAGCCAGCGCGCCCGCCACTGCGCCCGCCGGAGGCTCAATAAAAACCCGTTGCAGCCGGCCGGCGCTGCGAAAAGGCCGAACCGCGGACGCGGTTACTGTCGCATCGGAGCCGGTTGCGCGCGCCGATCCCTCCATACGTTGAGCGCTGTTATGATACGCCGCCCAAATCAATTCTTTGTCCAAGCCTCTCGAATTTTTCGAAAGCCCGGGCGCCGCAAAACCGTTGACTGCCGCTGCTGCAATGGCGATGAAGGCGCTTGCCGATATTCTCATGATGCCTCCTTGGTTAATTTCATTCGCGATCGAAGCGTTCTCATTTTGACAAAAGGCGGCAATCCCGCCGTAGGTCTTGAAGGAATAAACCGGAGGACTTTAGGCCCGTGGCGCTGATGTTTACCAATAAACCAGCTAAAGTTTCATCTCATGAAACCAAAACAATACCGTTCAGCACATCGTCTTAATATACGCATAAATTGCGTATATTAAGACTTGAATTTGCGTAGAATACGCCTTATAATATACGCATAAAATGCGTAGATTAAATCAATATATTCATCAACTGCTCGACTGGCCAAAATTTCATTGGAAACAAGAGATTATCGCAACGCCCTTGGCTGGCGTGCGCCACCGCCAAGGCCGACTGCTCGGTCGAATGGACGGTCTCGGCTTTCCCCAGCAAAACGAGACCGTGCTGCAGGCGCTCACGCTCGATGTTATAAAGTCGAGCGAAATCGAAGGTGAAGTGCTCAACACGGAGCAAGTGCGCTCCTCGATCGCGCGGCGGCTCGGCATGGATATCGCCGGCTTGACGCCTGCGGATCGCCGCGTCGACGGCGTGGTTGAAATGACCCTGGAGGCGACGCAAAATTACGATGAGCCGCTGACGAAGGAACGCCTGTTCGGCTGGCATCAGGCGCTCTTTCCTCTGGGCGTTCCGGGCGCATCCAAAATCAAGATCGGCGCCTGGCGCGACGATGCCAAAGGCCCGATGCAGGTCATCTCCGGCGCGATAGGCCATGAACGCGTGCATTATGAGGCTCCGGCGGCTAGAAAACTGGACTCCGAAGTGACCGCCTTCCTTGATTGGGCGAACCGAACTGGAGACGTCGATCCGGTTTTAAAAGCCGCCCAAGCCCACTTATGGTTTGTCACCGTCCATCCTTTCGATGACGGCAACGGTCGCATCGCCCGCGCGATCGCGGATTGGGCGTTGGCTCGATCCGAGAACAGCCCGCAGCGCTTCTACAGCATGTCGGCGCAAATACGCCGTCAACGCAAAGAGTATTACGACATCCTGGAAAACACGCAGAAAGGCACGCTCGACGTGACCGAGTGGATGTTATGGTTCTTAAACTGTCTCGATCGAGCCATTGCGGGGACGGAGAGCTCGCTGGCGTCGGTCTTTAAGAAGGATCAATTTTGGAAAACTCACGCCGCAACAGCGCTTAACGAACGCCAGCGCCTGATGTTAAACAAACTGCTCGACGGCTTTGAAGGCAAGATGACGTCGTCTAAATGGGCGGCGCTGACCAAGTGCTCACACGATACGGCGCAACGCGACATTGTCGATTTGATTAATCAAGGTATTTTGGTTAAAGACAAAGCCGGCGGCCGAAGCACGAGTTACTCTCTGAAGACGACGCCTGCCCCTTAAACCAGGACGACTTCGCGCTTTTGCTCTTGAGTCTGAGGCGGTGGGATGATTTCCAAAAAAGCCCTGGTCTTAAGCGCATAAAAAACACGTACCAAGAAATCCAGGCTCGGGACCCGCTCATCTTCCAAACTTTCAGCGCGGGCAATCACCGACTGCGGCACGCCCACCTTATCCGCCAGTTGTTTCTGCGTCAATTTTTCAGCCTCTCGCAAAGATTTGATCTGGTAAGCCAGTTCGCTGCGGATTTTATAGACCAAATAGTGCTTGCGGTACTGAGGATCATCCAGCTTGCCCTGTATGGTTGATTTGAGCGTTTCGCCGTATCTGGCGGCCTCTTCTCGCACTACCCCCCTCCTTACACGACGGCTAATGCGGCTCATTGCATCGCACCTCCTCCATAGCTAATCATTAAAACTGACGCAGGCGATTTACCGCCGCTTGAATGTCCCCCTGAGGAAGTTTCCATTGTTTCTTCTTGAGATACCGAAGCAAAATCAAAATGGGCAGACCCTCCGGCGACTTCTCGGGAGCGTAACCGAACAAAAACCGATGTTCCGAGCCAAAGGCCTTAATCTTAAGTTCATAAATATTATCCGCTCCTTTTACCTTCTCAAAATTAGCTCCGAGAGCTTGAAATCCGTATGTTTCCACTTTTTCCAATATTGCATCTATTTTGGCCCGCTCCTGAGACTGCTTAACTTCCTTTTCATATTCTTTCTTGGCTGCCGGAAAGAAAACGATTTGAAATTTTGCCGAGGAGCCTAAATCGCTCATAACAATATTATAGCCAAATGGCTATATTAGCAATAGGTAGTTTTTTAAAAGACAGGGAGCGGCCAATTTGTCATGGACCGATTGCAATGTTTCCCTGGCAAATGCCGGCCTCCTTTTTCCTCGCCTTTTTTTCGTCTACAGCGATTTAACTATTTTATAGCTATAATATAGTAGTGAAATTAGAGCCGGACTTCGCCGCGCTTGCCTGGCTCGAAAAATTAATACCCGAAACGGAAACTTTTGATTGGGATGACGGCAATATCGACAAAAATAGAAAACATGGGATACCTGATGAAGAGATCGAATCTCTGCTGAACCAAGATGAATATATTTTTGCAGGGGAAATCATAAAACCGGCCCATCCCGAATGGCGAGGGCTGATCTTGGGACAAAGCGACGAAGGACGGTTTTTGGCTCTATTTACCAAACGCGGAGAAAAACTCAGGCCGATTTCATGCCGGCTAATGCGAAAAGAGGAACGGAGGTTCTATGAAAAAACAGTCCAAAAAAAAGACTAGGGACGCGCAACTGGAAGAATTTGAAAAAAAAGATTTAGGCCGCTCTGTCAGAGAAAGCGCCTCGGCCTATGTCGTTCGCCCCAAAATTCGACAAATGCCGACTTCGTTGCTTTTAGACCCGGCTTTTATCGCCAAACTCAAAGAGAAAGCCGCCAAGCGCGGCATCGGGTATCAAACAATGCTCAAAATCATCGCCTATGAGCATATAGACGATTACTGAAAACTAGAAAAACCAGCCTGCCCCCTTTTCGTTAACTCTCTCTATCGACAAATCCAAAAGATAAATGACCATAAGAAGGTTGTGCCACATATGCTTTGTGAAGCCGAAAAGCTTCAAGATGAACTTGCCAAATTCTTTCTCTAAGTTTAACCGATGGATTATCCAATTTTTCTCCAATAAATCGCAGAGATGATTTCTTTAGGTTTCTAAAAATTTTGTTGGATTCTGCTTTTACTTCTGCTTTTGAAATAGATTCGAGAGCGAATACAGCATTTGCTCGCTTGATTATCTGCGCGAGAATCTGATCTTCGGTAATATCAATAATTGATCCTTTCTTATGTCCCGTCCGAATAGCAATCAAGTATTGTTCAACAACAAATTCTCGGCAATTCATGTCCACGTACCAATCTGCCTTTGCATGCAGGGCCATCATACGTTGACTCTCTCGCTGGCGGACATCTGAAATGATCTCCATGGTTCCCAAAGAAATAGATTGAGTCAATTCTTGAACGTAATCTTCTGGATCATTTTTCAGAATGTTTTTTTGATAGAGCAGAGAAAATGAAGGGGTTGTGCTGCCAGATAACCGGACGCGATAAAATATCTCGTCGAAAAGAATGAGGAGTGCGTCGACCCCATTATTATGGCCGCTAATCAATAACTTATGAGAAAACGACCGATTTTTAGGAAAGTGTTGTTGAATAAGTTTTCTACCCTCATAAATATTTTCCAAAAAGAAACAGCACCTAACAGTTGGGGATATGGCGTAACGTGCATACTGGAGTCCTGCCGAAATATTAATTTTGCTTATGATGTCAGGCTTCTTTAGATATAAATATTCTAAAGAAATTTTAACGACTGATCGGAATTCTGCTTCATCTATCAGCGGCGCTTTATGGAGATAAACTTGATCGTGAGGAGTCGGTTGATAAATCGTTTCTTTCGCTTTACGCCCGATACTCTTTAGAATCTTCTGCGCATGTTCTTCGCTATTTGCTTTGATAGAAAAATTTCCATCCGAGTTCTTTTTCACGTCAGCTTTTTCCAGCTTGCCAACCATACCTGGTTCCATGCGTAATTTTTTTTGATCGGTCTTTCCCCACACGGTGTATGTAGGAGCTGGTCGTTTTAAAACAGGTCCAAGTGAATTCAAAATATGGCAATACTTGTTTGCCGTAATAAGATCTATAGATTGCCCAAAGTGTTCATTACAAGAAAGACAGGTAATCTTGTCGGAGGATAGGGTGCCACCCAATGATTCCGTAATAATATGCTGTCGCTTAGTTAAATTATTTAGAGGGGTAGAACAAAATAAACATCTAGATGATAATGACATTGAATTTTAAAATAGCATACCGCCAAAAAACTTACGCTGCATACCAAAGGGATAAATAAACTTCTAGCGGCCTAAACTTCCAGGATTTCTTTTTCTTTGGCGGCTAGGAGGCTATCAACGTCTTGGATGAGTTTGTTGGTGAGGCCGTCGAGTTCGTGCTGGCGGCGGAATTTTTCGTCTTCGGTAATCTTTTTTTCCTTCAAGGGCTTTTGAATCGCTTCTTCCTGCGCGTCGCGGCGGGCGTTTCTCACCTTGACCCTGGCGGCTTCGGCGTAGTTTTTGGCGACTTTGATGTAGTCTTTGCGGCGTTCCTCGGTTAATGCCGGGAACGCGATGCGCAGCACCGTGCCGTCATTGGTGGGCGTGACGCCTAAATCTGATTTCTGAATGGCTTTTTCGATGTCCCCGGCCACTTTGGGGTCCCAGGGGCGCACCTCCAAGGTGCGGGCGTCCAGGGAGCCAACGGACGCCACTTGATTGATGGGCATTTCAGCGCCGTAGGTCAAAACCTTGATTCGCTCCAGCATGGACGGGGAGACGCGGCTGGTACGGATGGACATGAATTCCTGCCTTAACTGATCCAACGCTCCTTTAGCGGCTTGAGCGAATTTCTGAAAATGAGCCGGGGCTTGCATAAGAATCAGTTGATGAGGGTGCCCACTTTTTCGCCTTTGACGGCTTTAGTGATATTGCCGTTGACGTTTAAGTCGAAAACCAGAACGGGGATTTTATTATCCATGCAGAGCGTGAAGGCCGAGGTATCCATGATTTTTAGTCTCTTAGTGATCGCTTCTTCAAAACCCAATGTATCATACTTTTTGGCCTTGCTGTTTTTCTTTGGATCATCGGTGTATACGCCGTCGACTTTGGTGGCTTTCAACAAAATCTGGGCGTCGACTTCGATGGAGCGAAGGGCCGCGGTTGTGTCCGTGGTGAAATAAGGCGAGCCGATGCCGCCCGCGAAAATCACGACCCGTCCTTTTTCCAAATGCCGAACCGCGCGCCGGGGGATATAAGGCTCAACCAGCTTATTGATCTCAATGGCGCTTTGAACGCGGGTGGGCACCTGCCGTGATTCCAAGGCATCTTGAAGAGCCAAGGCGTTGATGACGGTGGCCAACATGCCCATATTATCCGCGGTCACGCGATTGACGTCCGGGATTTGGTTTTCCCCGCCCCGCCAGATATTGCCGCCGCCGATGACAATGGCCAATTGCACGCCCACTTTATAAGCGTTAACCAATTCAGCGCAAATTTTGGCGATAGCGCCGGGATGAATGCCGTGGTCTAAATCGCCCAACAAAGCCTCGCCGGAGAGTTTAACGAGAACCCGGCGGTACTTTGGCTCAGGCACTATTGGTGGTGGAGGAGGTTGAGGCGGTTTCTTCGCCGACTTGAAAGCGCGCGAAGCGCTTTAAGACGACGTTTTCGCCCACTTTAGCGATGACGCGGGCGATCAGATCGCCCACTTTTGTTTTTCCGGAGCTATCCCGGACGGAGAGCTGCTCTAAAAGACAAAAATCAGAATAAAACTTGTTCAATTTGCCCTCGACGATTTTATCCAGAGCAGCGGCCGGTTTGCCGGTGGCTGCGGCCTGCTGGCGGTAAATCTCTTTTTCTTTCTCAAGAATCGCGACAGGCACGTCTTCACGGCGAAGCCAGCGGGGATTAGCGGCCGCGATCTGAAGGGCCAGCTCTTTGGTCAATTCCTGGAAATCGGTTGATTTGGCCACGAAATCTGTTTCGCAATTCAACTCAAGCATCACGCCGACTTTCCCGCTGTGATGCACGTAGGTGCCGACCAAACCGTCGGCTGCGGTGCGCCCGGCTCTTTGCGCGGCGGAAGCCAAACCTTTCTTTCTTAAAACCTCGACGGCTTTCTCAAAATCGCCGTTGGTCTCTGCCAGGGCTTTTTTGCAATCCATGAACCCCGCGCCTGTTTTTTCGCGGAGCTTGGCGACTTGTTCGGCGGAAATCGGCGCGCTCACGGGCATTAGCTGGAAGCCTCCGTTCCCGGAGCCGGCGCCACGGGCACTTCGGCCGGGGAAGAACTTGAATCCGCGGCTACGCCGGCCACAGCCATGGCTTCGGCGGTTTCAGGCGGCTTGTTCCGGGCTTTGGCGTCGATGACGGCCTGGGCCACGGATTGGGTGAAAAATCGGATGGAGCGAAGCGCATCGTCGTTGCCGGGGATCGGAAAATCGATCAGGTCCGGATCCGCGTTGGTGTCGCAGATGCCCACAATGGGAACCCGCGTGCACTGAGCTTCGTTGGTGGCGGTCACTTCTTCGGTGGTGTCAACGATAAAAAGGGCATCCGGAATGCGCCTCATGAGTTTGACGCCTTCGTATTTATTTTTCAAGGATTCGAACTCGCGGGTAAATTTGCGGCCCTCTTTTTTATTCAAGATGTCCAGAATGCCTTCGTTCAACATTTTTTCCATCTCGAGCAAACGGTCGATGGATTTCCTGACCGTGGCGAAATTGGTGAGCGTGCCGCCGATCCAGCGGCTGGTGACGTAAAACTCGCCGCAGCGCTGGGCCTCGGCCTTGACGGTTTCCTGAGCCTGACGCTTGGTGCCGACGAAGAGAATCTTGCCGCCCTTGAGCGCCACTTCTTCGGCGAAACGGAGCGCGCGCTTTAATTCTTTGGCGGATTTCTGGAGATCGATGATATGGATGTTATTGCGGGACCCGTAAATGTATTTGGCCATTTTCGGGTTCCAGCGACGCGTCTGGTGCCCGAAATGGGCCCCGGCTTCGAGCATCGCTTTAATCGATATCTGTTGCATTTGTTTGTGTCAGCAATTATAGCATGCGAAAAAATATCAATCCGAGTTCCGGGACAGACAACAAGACGCCCAGGTTATTAAGGAACGCCGTGGTAACGGCAGATTGCCTACTTATCCGGTGTACTTGCTTCTTCGTTCTTCAACTCTTTCCGGAATGTCCGGACCGCTTCCCCAACGGATTTCGCCAATTGAGGCAAACGGCTCGGTCCAAAAATCAGCAGAGCGGCCGCTCCAATCAGGAGAATTTCGCCCCAGCCTAGGTTGAACATTGCCTTTATTATAAATCATTTCCGGTGAAACCTATCATGCGGGATGGGACTTGGAGCTCGGGGTTTTGGAATTAGACCGCTGATTCCGGAAAAATCTTGCCTGGGTTAAGGATATTGTTGGGATCGAACAGAGTTTTGATCCGGCGCATGAGTTTGATTTCAACAGGGCCCAGGCCCATGGGTAAGTATTCTTTTTGAATCCAGCCGATGCCGTGCTCCCCGGAAATATTGCCGCCTAAACGCACGGTTTCCGTAAAAATCTCCCGAATGGCGGACGCGGACTTGAGTTTCCAAGCGCCTTCATCGAGTTCCCCCCTCAATAAATTGACATGAATATTGCCGTCGCCCGCATGGCCGTAACAAACGGATTCAAGGCCGTGGCGCTTGGAAATGTCTTTCACCAGGCCCACCAGCTCAGGCAAGCGGGTGCGGGGGACCACGGTGTCTTCCTCTTTATAAATCAATTGCTTGACCGCCTCGCCGATAGAGCGGCGCAAATTCCAAATCTCTTTTTGTTTTTCCGCGGAGTCGCAGGTGAGCACATCCAAAGCATTGTATTCGGCCAAAATCTCTCCCACGATTTCGGATTCTCTTTCCAAAAGGGCCTGGTCATTACCGTCCAATTCGACCAGAAGGCAGGCCTGGGCCGAGCCCCTTGAAGGAAACTGCCTGCTCAAACGCTTCTCCACGATTTCCATGGATGATTTTTCCATGAACTCGCAGGCCGCAGGCATGATGCGCCGGGCAAAAATTTTAGTGAGCGCGACCGCCGCGTCATCCAAGGCCGGGAACGGGGCGTAAAGCAGACGCCGGTATTGCGGCAACGGGATCAGCTTTAAAATAATTTTGGTGACGATAGCGAGCGTGCCTTCCGAGCCGACCAAGAGCTGGGTCAAATTGTACCCGGTCACGTCTTTTAAAAGCTTGCCCCCGGTTTTAATGATTTCACCCGAGGGCAGCACCGCTTCCAAGCCCAGGACATAGTCTTTGGTGACGCCGTATTTCAAGGCATGGGGCCCGCCCGCGTTTTCCGCCACATTGCCGCCTAATTGGCACGAGCCCCGGCTGGCCGGGTCCGGCGGGTAATAAAGCCCGGCTTTCTCGACTTCGTTTTGAAGGATTTCGGTGATCACGCCGGGCTCGATGACCGCCATCAAATTTTCCCGGTCGATTTCCAAAATCTGATTCATGCGCTCGACGCTAAGCGCGATGCCTCCAAACACAGGAAGGGCGCCGCCGGATAACCCGGTTCCTCCGCCTCTGGGCGTGACCGGGATGCGCGCCTCATCGGCCAGTTTTAAAATCCGGCTGATTTCTTCGGCCGTGCGCGGCTTAACCGCAACTTCGGGTGGAAAAACAAGATGCTCGGTCGAATCCCCGCCGTAAAGGCGGCGATCCTGATCCGAAGTCAACACATGGGCGTCGCCGGCAATACGGCGAAGCTCGCCGATAATTCTTGGAGTTGCTTTGTTGTATGCGGGCTTCAAACCGCGGGCTGGGCGATCAAAGCGGCCAGCGTCGCTTCGCGCTCCGGAGCCATGGACATCAAGGTATCCAAGCGGCGCTCGATTTCTTCGCGGCTGGCGGCCAGCAAACCTTCCACGCTTAAAGCGGAAATAGCGAATGAGGACATCACATTGCCCACGGACAAAGCCTTTTTGATCAGCGCGGGCCGGAAAGGCTCCGGCTCCGCAGCCATGGTGCCCAAAAATCCGCCCGCGAACGAATCGCCGGCGCCGGTGGGATCAACGACCTCATAAGCCGGAAAAGCGGGGGACCAGAAGCATTGCCCGGTTCGGCTGTCATAGGCCATGGCCCCGTGTTCGCCTGATTTGATAACCACCAAACGGGGGCCCCAAGCGCTGATGGCGCGGGCCGCCCGCAAAACCTTGGACTCACCGGAAAAACGCTTGGCCTCTTTTTCATTCAAAAAGAACACATGGACCTTGGCCAATAATTTTCTCAAGGCCTCGGGTTTCAAACTCAGCCAATGATCGATGGTGTCCGCCGCCACCAGGCGCGGCGATTTCATTTGGGTTAAAACATCGGCCTGAAGATCGGGATCGATATTGCCCAGAAAAACGACGTCTTCTTCAAGAAAACCCTGGGGGAGTTTGGGCGAGAACTCGGCGAACACATTCAAGTTGGTGGACAAGGTTTTGGCTTCGGAAAGATCGTGAGTATATTCCCCTTCCCAGGAAAAGGTCAGGCCGGCTTTACGCTCCAACCCGCCTAAATCCACGCCCCGGCCCTCCAGAAGGCTGACCGCGTCCGCCGGAAAATCTTCGCCCACAACGCCCACCAAGCGCGCGTTGGTGAACGTGGATAAACTCAAGGCCGAATAAACGGCTGAGCCGCCCAACACTCGACGGCGATTGATTTTCGGAGTAGAAATAACGTCAAGCGCGACCGAACCCACCACAACAATGCCCATTGTTGACCCTCTCTCCTTAAGCCTTATCCCCAACCGTGCCGGTCAAGGATCTGCTTCAAGGCCTCGGGACCCGGACGCAGTTCCTTTTCCGCCAACTGGTTCAAGGGTTCATCCGTAATATTTTCGATTTCGTGAAGATCTTTTTTATCGGGATTTACATACAACATGCCGGTCAACAACGCCCCCTCTTGTTTGGACCGGGCCAAGGCCTCGATGGCGGCCAGACGATTGGTCGGATCATAATCGCGGCCTAATTTTTTCAACAAAAGATGCGACCCGTCGGCCATGGTGACTTCCTTGCTCGTGCCGGCGGGATAATCCACCTGGACTTCCTCATAAAAAGGAATGAAATCAAGGGCATGCAGCGGCTGGTCCGTTTTCTGAACATGGGCGTAGCTTCTGGTCGAGCCCTCGTGATTGTTGAAGGTCACGCACGGGCTGATGATATCGATTAATGCCGTGCCCTTGTGGCTGATGGCGGCCTGCAGCAACGGAACCACTTGTTTGGCGTCGCCGGAAAACGAACGGGCCACGAACGAGCAGCCGAGCTCGATGGCCAAGCTGCAGCAGTCGATGGAATCGTACTCATTGACCGCGCCCCATTTCTGTTTTGAGCCCCGGTCCGAGGTGGCGGAGAACTGTCCTTTGGTCAAACCGTAAACGCCGTTGTTTTCAATGACATAAATCATGGACACATTCCTGCGGATTAAATGGCAGAACTGGCCCAGGCCGATGGCCGCGGTGTCTCCATCGCCGGAAACGCCCAAAACGAACAGGCTTTTGTTGCCCAAACGCGCTCCGGTCGCCACCGAGGGCATGCGCCCGTGGATCGCGTTCAAACCGCAGGAGCGCGACATAAAATAAGCCGGGGTTTTCGATGAGCAACCGATGCCGCTCATTTTCGCCACGCGATGCGGATCGACGCCGAAATCATAAAAAGCGTTCATGATATGGCGGGAAATCGTGTCATGGCCGCAGCCCTGGCACAGCGTGGAAGGCGCGCCTTTATAGGCCTCCATGCTCAAACCCAGCCTGTTGGTTCCGTTCTGAACGGTTTTGACTTCGGGCATGTTATTCCCCGCCCTCCATCATGGCATGGGCGAAGACTTCGGGCGTTTCTTTTTTCTTGGCCAGAATGGTTTCGACCACGACTTCCGTGGGGATCGGAAAACCGGTGTAGTGCAACAACGGCTGCAATTTATGCGCGTCTTTGCCTAATTCCAGCTTGACGAGCTGCGCCATTTGCGCGTCGCGGTTCTGCTCGATCAGGAAAATCTTGTCGCATTTCTTAAAAAATTCCTTGACCGGCTCCAACGCAAAAGGATAGGAGCGGATTTTCAAATAATTGGTTTTGACGCCCTCCGCGGCCAAAAGGTCCCGGGACTCGTGGATGATTTGATCCGTTGAGCCGTACGCGATCAAGCCGACTTTGGCGCCCGGCACATAATCAACCGCAGGCTGAGGCAAAAAGCCCCTTGCCGTCTCGAATTTTTTCAGCAAACGGTCCGCGATGCGTTGATAAGCCACGCCGTCTTCCGTATACACCGCGGATTCGTTATGGCCGCTGCCGCGGGTAAAATAAGCGGCCGAGGGATGAGCGTTGCCCGGATAAGTCCGATAAGGGATGCCGTCGTCGTCGGGATCGCCGTAGCGCTCGAATCTGCCCAATCTTTTCAAATCCTCTTCATCCAACACCTTGCCCCGGTCAAAGGGCTTCTCCGGATGTTTGAAGGGATCGGTCATCCACAGATTCATGCCCAAATCCAAATCGCTCATCACGAAAACCGGCGCTTGGAAGCGCTCCGCCAAATCAAAAGCCAACATGGAAAACTCATAACATTCTTCGACGGAAGAAGGGATGAGCATGATGTGTTTGGTGTCGCCGTGGGATAAATGCGCGACGGCGAGCAAATCACCCTGCGACGTGCGCGTGGGCAGGCCGGTCGACGGCCCGATTCTTTGGACATCGAAGATCACCAGCGGGACCTCGGCGAAATAAGAAAATCCGACGAATTCGGACATCAGCGAAATGCCCGGGCCGCTGGTGCCGGTCATGGCGCGCGCTCCGGTCCAGCCCGCGCCCACGGCCATGCCGATGGCCGCGATTTCATCTTCGGCCTGGATCACGGCATAGCGCTTTTTGCCCGAGGGATCCTTGCGGTATTTTTCAAACAAGTCTTCGACGGTCTCCGACAACGAAGACGCCGGGGTGATTGGGTACCAGGCGGCCACGGTGCAACCGCCGAAGAGCGCGCCCATGGCGCAGGCGGTGTTGCCCTCGATGAGCACCTTGCCGGCGGTTTTGTTCATGGGTTCCACGCAATAAGGATCTTGCTTGGGCAAATTCTCACGCACGTATTTGCGGCCCACTTCGATGGCGTCGACGTTGACTAGAACCGCCTTTTCCTTGCCCCGCAATTGATGGCTCAAGGCGCCCTTGATGGCCTCGGCGTCGATTTGAAGCAGCTCAGCCAGCACGCCCACGTAAATCATGTTGGTCAATTGCTTTTTCAGCTTGAAATCCGAAATATGATGCGCGGCCAGATGCCCAAAAGGGACCGGATAAAAAATCAAGTCGCTGCGTTTGGCCGCGCCGGTCAGGGGGTATTCTGATTCGTAAATCACGGCTCCGCCGGTATGAATGCGGGGGATGTCCGAGATAAACGTCGTGGGGTTCAACAGCACGGCCACGTCCACGCGACGGCGGCGGCCCAGATACCCGTCCTTGTTGACGCGCATGAAATACCAGGTGGGCAGACCCGCGATATTAGACGGAAAAACATTTTTTGGGCCCACGGGGATACCCATGCTCGCGATGGCCTTGGTCAAGACCAAGTTCGAAGTCTGGGAGCCGGTGCCGTTGACGGTCGCAACCTCAATCGTGAAATCGTTGACGATTTTTTTCATGAGAAAGGGTGAATTCTTCTCTAGTATAGCGCGTTTTAAAAAGCGTTCAAACCGGTGATTTCCCGGCCCACGATCAACATATGAATATCATGGGTGCCTTCGTATTTTTTGACCACTTCCAAATTTCTGAAATGCCGGCCCGAATGATACGCGTCGAAGGTGAAAACATCGGCCGGCAGCATCTCAACGCACATTCTGGCGACCTCGCAGGCCTTGGACACATTGTTGTATTTGGCCATGGACACATGGGTATGAGACAGCCGCCCCGAATCCTTCAAACGGCCGAGCTGAAAAGCGACGAGTTGGGCGTTTTCGATCTCGTTTAAACACCAGACCAGCTTTCTCTGCATATCCTGCTTTTGGGCCAAGGGCACGGCAAACATAGTCCGTTCCTTGGACGCGGCCAACACTTCCTCGACGCAGGCCCTGGCCGCGCCGATGACGCCCCAACAAATGCCGTAGCGCGCCTCGGTCAGGCACGATAACGGCGCGCCCAAATCCTTGCCCGCAGGCAAGACGGTTTTCGGCAACAAATTGTCCTCCGGGATTTCGCAGGAAGAAAACGACAACGAGGATGCCACGCCCGGGCGAAACGTCCATTTCTCCTCGGAACGGTTGCCAAATCCCGGCGTTCCCTTCTCCACCAGAAACCCGCGGATGCCCTCATCGGTTTTCGCCCAAACAACGGCCAGGTCCGCAAATCCGTTGGTGATCCAGACCTTGTTGCCGTTTAAAATCCATGAGGAGCCCCGGCGCGCGGCCGTGGTTTTCATTAAGCCGGGATCGGAGCCTCCCTGGGGCTCGGTTAGGCCGAAGCAGCCCAGCTTTTCCCCCCGGTGGAGCGCCGGCAGCCATTTTTTCTTCTGCTCTTCGGAGCCGAATTTATTGACGGCGAACATGACCAAGGAGCTTTGCACGGAAACCAACGAACGCAGCGTAGAATCCGCGGCTTCCAGCTCGCGCAAGGCCGCGCCGTACGAGGTATAGGAGATCGATTCATACGAGGCGTCGCCCAAATACTTGCCGAGGTCTTTTAAATTCAGGCCGAAGAGCCCGATTTGACGGCCCAGCTTGCGCGCCGTGTCCCGGACCATTTCTTCGTGCGTGGCGTAAGGGCTGATATCCCCTTTGTCCCAGCGCTGAATATTTTTTAGGACTTCTTTCTCAATAAAAGCCCGCGCCGTGTCCCGGACGGTCTTCCCTTCGTCGTCTAAAAAACTGTCGTCCTGGAAATAATAATCCTTGATCGAAGGCTTCATCGCGGGTTTCATGGTTGTCTGGGGCATGGTCAACGCCGGGCCTTGGAGGCCTTGCCTTTGGTTCTGCGTCTGGACCGCGGCTTGGCCCCGGTGTTGGGTTTTCCGGCTTCGAGTTTCGGCCGCTCCCCCAGCGCTTTTTCGATTGTCGCCAAATGGGTCTCGATCCAGGAAAGCGTCCGGTCCAGGCCCGTTTGAACAGAAACCTTGGGGAACCATCCCAACTCGTTTTTAAGGCTGGAAAGATCCGAAACGAAAATCTTCTGGTCTCCGGGGTAAGGCGGGGCGTGCTTGACCTGAATTTTTCTTTTGAGTCGCTTCTCGATGAGCGCGACAAGCTCAAGCAAGCTGACCGTGTTCTCGGCTCCGCCGCCCACGTTATACACGCGGCCTTCCAGACCCCGTTTGTTCTCGCAAATCAAATCGATTAAGCGCACGAAATCGTCGATATAAAGCAAATCGCGGACCTGCCGCCCATCGCCATGCATGGTGATGGATTTGCCCAGATAAGCCCGGATGGCGAATTGCGCCAGCCAGCTTTGATCCTCCACCCCGTATTGATGGGAACCGTAAATACAGGAATTCCTCAACACGATGGTGGGCAGGCCGTAAACCCGGTGGTAATCGCGCACATATTGATCCGCCGCGCCCTTGGAGCAGGCGTAGGGAAAACGAAAATCAAGAGGCTCGGTCTCCGCCACGCCTTCGCGGCCGTTGGCATAGCTGTGGCGAGTTTCGGAAGATTTGATTTGATAATGGGACAAATCGCCGTAAATCTTGTTCGTTGAGGCGAAAATAAACAAACGCGGACGCCGGGCCTTGGGCCGGCGGCGAATCGCCTCCAGCAATTCGAACGTCCCCCTTAAATTGATTTCGAAATCATCCCTGGGATTTTTAATCGACGCCGAGACGCCCACGTGGGCGGCCAAATGAAGCACCAAATCCACGCGGGGGCCGGCCAGCACAAAACCCCTGACGATATCTTCCGAACGGCGGATATCGCCGTCGACGACCTCCAGGCCTTTATAAGTTTTCAGCAGGGCCAAATGTTCGCTGACTCCGGGACGGGAGCAATTGTCGAGAACGACCACGCGCCAGCGCTTCGCCAGCAAATGCTTGGCCACGTGAAAGCCGATGAACCCGGCTCCGCCGGTGATATAAGCGCAAGGTTTAGCCATTGATGTTCCTCAAAAATTAACCAACGCCAGCAAGGGCTTGGGGTAAAGACCCAGAAGCACGGTGCCGGCGAGCAAAAGAATAATGGTCACGGGCAACAAACCCGAACGGCTGTCCAACGCCTCGGCGCCGCCGGGCTCCTCGATAAAAAACATCCTGTAAGCGATTCTCAAGTAATAATAAACGCTAATGACTGAATTTAAAACACCGACGACCGCCACCCAAACCCAATGGGCTTCAAGGGCGCTGGCAAAAACCACGTATTTGGCCAAAAACCCGACCAAAGGCGGGATGCCGGCCAAGGATAACAAAAAAGCGGTGAACGCCAAGGCAAAAGGCAGACGCGACAGCGATAACCCGTCGCAGGCGGTAATATCGACCGTCCCCCTGCTTTTCTCAATCCACTGCACGCAGGCAAAAGCGCCGAGATTCATGAACAGGTAAGCGAAACCGTAAAGCACCAACCCGGCGCTGCCCAATTTGCTGGCGGCCAAGACGCCGATGAGCATATACCCGGCCTGCGCCACGGAGGAATAGGCCAACAGCCGCTTCATATTGTTTTGAGCGATGGCCGAAACATTGCCCACGGTCATGGTCAAGCAGGCGAGCACCCCCAAGGTCGGGCCCAACGCCGCGGCCGTGAGCACGGAACCGCCGCCGAAATCACTCGTCATCAGCAAAGCCAATAAACCCAAGGTCGCGACTTTGGGAACCACGGAAAGATAAGCGGTAAACGGCGTTGGGGCGGATTGATAGGCGTCCGGAACCCAAAAATGAAACGGCGCCAACGAGGCTTTAAACCCGAAAGAAACAAAAACAAGCAGCAATCCGGCCGTCATTAAAACGCCGACGCCCGCTCCCTTGTTCGCGGACAAGGCGCCCAGGGCGGAAAACTCGGTGGTTCCCGCGGCCGTGTAGTACAAGCTGATGCCATAGAGGGCGATGGCCGAAGAAAAGGCCCCGACCAAAAAATATTTAAGCGCGCCTTCAATGAGGGCCAATTCCCGGCGCTCGAAAGCCACCAGGATGAACGATGAAATAGAAATCAATTCAACGGCCACGAACGCAAAAATAAAGTCCCGGGACTTCAACAACATCAGGCAGCCCAAGGACGCGGACATCAGAAGGCCCAGATACGAACCCCAATTGCGCGACAAAGACTCATCCTCTTGGCTCATCACCACCGCGACCAGCGTTCCCACAAGCACCAAGAGGCCGAAGCCGGCGGTCAAAGAATCAAGCCCGAAAAAAGCGGAGGCCGGCTGGCTCTTGAAGGCAAACGGGGCCGAGAGCGCGGCCAAAAACAAACCCGCATACGCCACGCCGTTCATTAAGGACCGGCGGTTGGGGGCCATGAAATCCAGCGTCAATAAGCCCAAGGCAGCCAGGGCGACGCTGATTTCCGGAGCGAAAAATTGGGCCAAATTCATTACGTTTAACTTCCCCTCACGAAATTCGCCAGCATGGTCATGGTCTCATTCATCAAATCAAGGCCCAAACGCGGGTAAACGCCCAACAAAATAGTCAGCACAGCCAACGGCGCCACCGCAATCAACTCGCGCGTGTTCATATCCGTCAAACCGGACCATTGCTGGTTCAAGGGACCCAGGAACACCTTTTTGATCATGGTCAGGAAAAAAGCCGCAGTCACTAAAATGCCCGTCACCGAAATGGCGGCGGCCACTTTCCAGGAACCGAACGCGCCTAAAAAGCATAAAAACTCGCCGATAAACCCGGCCAAACCCGGCAGGCCCAAAGAGGCCATGGATGCCAATGTCATCACGCCGGCGTACACCGGAAGTTTCGAGGCCAAACCGCCGAAGGCGTCGATGTCCCTGGTGTGCGTGCGATCATAGATGACGCCGACGAGCAAGAAGAGCGCCCCGGTGATGATGCCGTGGGTGACGAATTGAAACACCGCGCCATTGAAGCCCGCGGCGGAAAGGCTGACGATGCCCAGCATGGCGTAACCCATGTGATTGATCGAAGAATAAGCCACCATGCGCTTTAAATCCTTCTGGGCCATGGCGCAAAGAGCCCCGTAAACGATATTAATGACCGCGATCGCCACCAAAAAAGGCAAAGCCGCCTTGGTCGCTTCCGGGAACATGGGCAAATTGACGCGCAGCAAACCGTAGCCGCCCATTTTCAGCAACACGCCCGCAAGAATCACGGATACCGCGGTGGGCGCTTCCACGTGAGCCAACGGCAGCCAGGTATGGAACGGAAACAGCGGAACTTTAATGGCGAACGCCAGATAAAAGCCCAGGAACACCAGCATCTGGAAGGTCATACCCAATTCAATGAAGCGGTTCCTCTGCGCGGTCAGCTCCAGGATGCTCAACGTATGCGGCTCGCTGGCGAAGTACAACGCGATGATGGCCAACAACATGAACACCGAGCCGAACAGCGTGTACAGGAAAAATTTGACGGCCGCGTACTCTTTTTTCGGCCCGCCCCAAATGCCGATTAAGAAATACATGGGGACCAGCGTGATTTCCCAGAAAACATAGAACAAGAAAAAGTCCAGCGCCCCGAAAACGCCGATCATGCCGGTTTCAAGGACCAAAAACCAAAACCAGTATTCTTTGACGCGGTTGGTGATGCTCAAGCTCGCGACCAACGAAACCACGGTCAAGAGCGTGGTCAGCACCACCAAGGGCATGGAAAGCCCGTCCACGCCCAGAAAATAATGCACGTTTAAAGCGGGAATCCAGCTGAACTCTTCCACGAATTGAATGTCCGGGCGGCTGGAGTCGAACATAACCAACAGCACGATGCTGGCCAACAGCGCCAAGCCGGAAGCAACGAACCCGGTGCGCTGAACGGCCTTGGTGTCGTTCTTGTCAAGGCAAAGAATGATTAAAGCGCCCAGCAGCGGCAAAAAAGTGATGATCGAAAGAAGCGGCATATCCAGTCCTCCTTAAAAGTAGAGCCTCATCGCCAAGATCAGGCTCGCGCCTAAAATCACATAGAGCAGGTAGCTCTGCACGAATCCGGAAACCGTGCGGCGCACCAGGCCGCCGAAGCCGGAAGTCAGCCAGCCCCAAAAATCAACCAAATTGTCGACGACGACGGCATCAAACCAGCCGCTCAAACGCGATAGGAGCGTCGTGGTCAGACCCCAGCCGTCCACTAGACCCTTGTCCAAAATATTGTCGTCGAGCCAAGCCAAGGCCTTGGCTAAACGCTGCCCAAGTCCGGCCAAAAAAAGCCAGAACTCGTCGAAGCCCATGCGATGATAAAGAAAATACCACAGAGGGTACAGGCGCTTCTGCCAACGATCGTAATCAATCAGACGCTTGCCGAAAATCAGCCAGGCGCCGAGGATGCCCGCCACGGCGACACCCGATGACGCCAGGGCCACGGTCATGGTGGAAACATGCACGTGATGGTTCTCGAGCTTGTAAGGAACCAAACGCGCGAACCCATGATCGCCGTGCAGGAGAAAACCGGTAACCACGGAAAGAACGCCTAGAATCACCAACGGGATCGACATGATGGCCGGAGACTCATGGGCATGGCCGTAGCGTTCGCGGTCATGGGGAGGGTTCAAAAACACCACGACCAAGACGCGGGTCATGTAGTAGGCGGTCAAACCCGCGGTCACGAACAAAAGTCCGGCCACCGGCCAATTGCCCGAAGCCACGGCCGCGTGAATAATTTCGTCCTTGGAATAGAAACCGGCTAAGGGGAAAATACCCGCCAAAGCCAAAACGGCGACGGCAAACGTGATAAACGTCAAAGGCATTTTCGCCGAGAGCCCGCCCATTTTCCAAATATCGTTGGTATGCATGGCATGGATGACCGAGCCGGCGCCTAAAAAGAGCAAAGCCTTGAACATGGCATGAGTGGTGAAATGAAACATGCCCACCTGAGGCCCGCCCACGGCCAAACCGGCCATCATGTAGCCCAATTGAGAAACCGTGGAATAGGCCAAGACACGCTTGATGTCTTCCGGCACAAGGCCCATTAATGCGGCCAAAAACGCGGTGATTGCGCCGAACAAACCAACGACTTGCAGGGCCATGGGATTGATTTCAAAAAGGAAAAACATGCGCGCGACCAAAAACACGCCGGCCGCCACCATGGTGGCGGCATGGATCAGGGCGGACACCGGGGTCGGGCCTTCCATGGCGTCCGGCAGCCAAATAAACAGCGGCACTTGCGCTGATTTGCCGATGGCGCCGCAGAAAAGAAGAAGGGAGGCCCAGAGCGCCATGTCCTTGGGAAAAAATCCGGATTGAGCCATCTCCGCCAGGCTGGGGATGGAGAATGTGCGCACTGTGGCAAAAATTAAAAACAGGCCTAAGGCCAAACCCAAATCGCCGAGCTTGGTGGTTAAAAACGCTTTCTGGCCCGCATCGGCGGCCTCCGGCTTCTCGAACCAAAAACCGATCAAAAAATAGGAGCATAGGCCGACCAGTTCCCAACAGGCAAAAAGCACGACCAAGTTGTCGGCCAAGACCAGACCCAGCATCGAAGCCGTAAACAAAGATAAAAACGCGTAAAAACGCTTAATGCGCGGGTCGCCGTGCATATAACTCCAGGAATAAATCTGAACCAGCAAAGACACCAGCGTCACCACGGCCAGCATAACGATCGTCAGGCCGTCGACCATCACGCCCATGGTCACGTCATACATGCCGAAATTAAACCAGGTCACGCTTTGGCGATAAGGCAAAGTGATCGATCCCGACAACGCGCCGCCGAAGAGAGCCGCGCTCAAGGCGAAACACGCGCTCATCACCGCGATGCCCAGCGAAGCGCCTTTCGCCGGCAGCCATCGGCCCAAAGCCAGGATCACCGGAAAAGCCAACAGCGGCAGGAAGAAAATCAGCGGCGAATATTCAATCAACATCGCTATCCTTTCAATAGGTCAAATTTCTCGACGAACACATTGTCGAATTTTCTGTAAATGGCCAAAACCAACGCCAAACCCACCACAGCCTCGGCCGCGGCGATGGTGATGGAGAAAATCGCCATGACCTGGCCCACGGTCGCGCCCGGATAAAGCAGACGGTTGGCCGCGACCAAGTTCAAATTGGCGGCGTTGAACATCAGTTCGACGGCCATCAGCACGCTGATGATGTTTCTCCTGGCCACGGCGCCGAAAACGCCGATGGCGAACAACAGCGCGGACACAAGAAGATAAGCGGAAAGTTCCATTAAACCGCCGCCTCCTCGCGCTTCGGACGCAATGAACGGCCGTCCGAAGGACGGACGTGGCTTTGAGCCTTCTTAAAGCCGTTATGCGGCGGCTCTTCCAGGCCTTTGGACAACAGCACGGCCCCGACTAAAGCGATCAATAGAACCAAGCCCAAAATTTCCATGCCCGGCGCGTATGGCCCCAGGAGGGTTTCGCCGATGGCCGGCGTCGTCGGGACGAATGTCGATTCTCCCGCGAACGCGCGCAAAGCCTCTCGCGACTGAACGATGACGCCGGCTAAAATCATGAGGGCGATGGCGCCGCTCAATGCTCCGGCGGCGGCCGTGCGGTTAAACGGCCGGTCCGTAATCTCGGCCTTGCGACCGGACAAGAGAACGACGAACAGAAATAAAATAGCGATGGCGCCGACGTAAATTAAAATCTGGGCCGCAAAAATAAAATCCGCGCCCAAAAGCGCATAAAGCCCGCCCACCATGGTCAGGCACAGGCCCAGCAACAGCGTGCCATGAACCACATTCCTGACCAACACCACGCCCAGCGCGCAAATCACGGTCATGGCCGCCAGCGCCGTGAAAATCGCCTGCTCAAGCATCAAATTCATCATCTCCTGGAGGGTATTTCCTCGATCGGAATCTGTCCGCCCGCGGGCAGTTTATAGGTCTTTTCTCCGGGCTCCCAGTACGTCCCGATCCAGGGATCGCCGGGCTTCCAACAGCGCGTCATTTCCTGGCGGCTGAAAAAAACGGTTTCATAGTCCAATGAATGCCAAACGGATTTGGGCTTCGTGGGGCATGACTCCTCGCATAAACGGCAAAAATTGCATTTGCCGAAATCGATGTAATACCAATTGACGCCCTTCAAGGTTTTGCCTTCCGGCGACTTTTGATTTTCAAGCCCGATGCATTTCGAAGGGCAGGCTTTGACGCACAAATTGCAGCCGATGCAGGTGACCGCGTCGAACAACAGCGCGCCGCGAAAACGCTCATAGGGCTTCAATTTAGCTAACGGGTAATTGACCGTGATTGAGGGTTTGATCATATGCTTGAACGTAACGATCAAGCCCTTGATGGTTCCCGCGAATCCTTGATAAATGGTTTGAAAATATCCGTTTGTCATCAGAGGTAAAGGTACGGCACGACAAAAAGCAAATTAGCGAAACTCCAGGGCAGAAGGAATTTCCAATTGAAATCCATCAACCGGTCGATGCGAAAGCGGGGGAATGTCCAGCGAAACCATAGAAAGCAAAACACAAAAAACAACGTTTTTCCCACAAACCAGGCCCATGAGGGGATGAAATCAAGGAACGGAAACAACGGCGCGCCGCCGCCCAAAAAAAACGTGGCCATGAGGGCGCTGGCCAAAAAAACGTAGGCGTATTCAGTCAAGAAAAACAGGGAAAATTTCATGCCCGAATATTCGGTATGGAAGCCGGCCACCAGTTCGGATTCCGCTTCGGCGATGTCGAAGGGCACGCGATTGGTTTCAGCCACGCTTGCGATCAAAAAAATAATGAACGACACCTGGCCGACCACGGGATAAAAAATGAACCATTTAGGAAGAATCCCCAGCCAATAACCCTCCTGGGCGGTCACGATATCGGTCAAGGACAAACTCCCGGCGATCGCGACCAGGGGCACGATGCTGAAAGCCCTCGGCAATTCATAAGAAACGAATTGGGCCGCGGAACGCAAACCGCCCAAAATCGAATATTTATTGGCGCTGGCCCAACCGGCCAGCACAACGCCTAGAACCGATACGCCGGCGCAGGCGAAAACATACATGACGCCGACATTAATATCAGCGGCCTCCAGGTCACGGCCGAAAGGCACCGGCGCGAAGCACAATAAAACAGGGACAAAAACCAAGGCCGGGGCCAAGGTATGAATAAAAGAGTCCCTCTCCGTAGGCGCCGCGTCTTCCTTCAACAGCAGCTTGAGGCCGTCGGCGGCTGTCTGAAGCCAGCCGTGCCAGCCGCCCACGAAAATCGGGCCCAGGCGCGATTGAATATGCGCCGAGATTTTACGTTCCCACCACACCAAAAAAAGCCCGTTGAAAAGAATAATGTGAAGGACGACCAGGGCCTTGGCCAAAATCCAAACGCCCTCCGCGGTCCAAGCCGGAACCATGGGCAACTTGGTTTCAGCCAAACGATGAAAATTCTCATGAAGGGCCGCCATCGGCACGCCGATTTCTTTCAAGGCCACGCTGATGCCCAGCAGACCCAAAACCAAAACGGTTAAAACAAAGGCTCCCCTGCGAAAACTCTGCGACGCCCAAGGGTTCGCCCAAACATCCGTGGGCCAAAGCCGGTTGTCATGAAGCAGAGAATCGTGAGAATGTTTGCGGTAAAACTGTCGGACGGATTCCGGAACCGCTTTTTCAGGCGCCGTGACGTTGGGGACCGGCGGCTTTGGAGCCGGAGCCGGGGCGGGCACGGGCGCCGCTGCTTCAGCCATTAACGGTCCACCTCGCCTAAAACAATATCCGTCGAACCCAAAACAGCGATCATATCCGAAACCTTGAGCCCGACCAAGGCCTCCTGCAAAATAGCCAAATTAATAAAGGACGGCGCGCGCACATGCATACGAAAAGGCGACGCCCCGCCGTCAGACACCAAATAAATGCCTAGATCGCCGCGCGAACCCTCGACATGGGCGTAGGCTTCACCGGGCATGGGTTTGGGAATTTTGGCGACGCCCTTGGCCATGACATCGCCGGCGGGCATCTCCCTTAAACATTGCTCCGAGATTTTCACGGATTCGGCCATTTCCCGTATGCGCACGAAATAGCGGTCCCAGCAGGAACCGGTTTCACCGACGCAAATCTGAAAATCCATTTTGTCGTACACGCAGTAAGGAAACATTTTGCGCGCGTCATAGGCCACGCCGCTGCCCCTTAAATTGGGACCGGACAAAGCCCAGTTGACGGCCTGCTCTTTGGAAATCAGGCCCACGGTTTTCGTGCGGTCCATAAAAATCGGATTGAAGGTCAGCAAATCATCGTATTCCTTCAATTTTCCTTTGAAATATTTAAGGAACTCCGCGCATTTGTCCGTCCAGCCCTGCGGCAAGTCCATCATCACGCCGCCGATCCTGATGTAGTTGTACGTCATCCGGGCCCCGGAAACCATTTCAAAAAGGTCCAAGACCATCTCGCGCTCCCTGAAGGCGTGCAAAAACGGGGTGAAGGCGCCGATATCGATGCCGTAAGTGCCCAAAAACAGCAGGTGGGAAGCGATGCGGTTCATCTCGCACATCAAGACCCTCAAGTATTGGGCACGCGCCGGAATTTCGATTTTCAGCAGCTTCTCCACGGCCAAACAAAAAACCAAATTATTGGGCATGGCGGACACATAATCCCACCGGTCCGTCATCACGACGCAATGATGATAACCGCGCACCTCCGAAAGCTTTTCCGTGCCCCGGTGCAGATAGCCGACATCCGGCTCGGCTTTGACGATGATTTCCCCGTCCAGGGTCAGGCCCAAACGCAAAACGCCGTGCGTGCTAGGGTGCTGCGGCCCCAGATTGATGAACATCTGGTCGGTTTTTAGCGCGGAGGGAGCGAGCGTCGCGGCCGAACTAGTCATATTTGTCCTTCACGTGGACGTAATCTTTTCTCAAGGGATGCCCTTGAGTGAAATCAGGCGTTAAAATCTTGGTCAAATTGTGATGGCCTTCGAAATGAACGCCCAGCAAATCGAACGTTTCCCTCTCCTGCCAATCGGCGCCCTTCCAAAAGCCGGAGAGCGAAGAAATTTTTGGCTCCGACCGGGACAGTTCCGCGCGCACGCAAAGCTTGGCCGGGATTTTCCAGTTGCTGAGGATGACGACCAGTTCAATGACGTCGCGATAGGGAAATTTGGGGTTTGTTTCCACCGCAATCTCGGGAGTGGCTCCCTCGGGCAAAAACGGATTGGGGTTGGGGTCCGTGATATAACCCCTGACATCCACCGCGCCCTTCCAGTCAACGGCCGTCAAAAAATCCAGGTATTCGAAATCCATATCCTCTTTCAGGAAACGCATCAGGGATAAATAATCGCCCGGCGCAACCTTAAGCGAAGCGATATCGTAAACGGGCGATGGTTCGATTAAGGCAACTGAGGGGAACCGCTGTTTGACTTTGGCCAGAATATCAGACAAGGCCATAAGCTACCAGACCCGTGAGCCCTTTTCCTGAGGTTCTCTGGCCATGCCCATGCGCGTCGGGTGCATTTTCTTGATTCTCTCTTGAAGCTTGGTCACCGCAAACTGAAGCGCCTCAGGACGAGGCGGGCAGCCGGCAATGTAAATATCCACCGGGATGATTTTATCCACGCCCTTGACCACGGAATAACTGTCGTAATACGGTCCGCCGCAATTGGCGCAGGAGCCCATGGAAATGACGAACTTGGGCTCGGGCATCTGCTGATAAATCGTGACGATGGGATCGGCCATTTTCTTGACCACGGTGCCGGCGATGATCATGACGTCCGCCTGGCGCGGGCTGGGCCTGGGGATGACGCCGAAGCGGTCGAAATCAAAGCGGCTCGCGTAAGCGCCCATCATTTCAATGGCGCAGCAGGCCAGTCCGAACGTCAGGGGCCACAAGGAAGACTCGCGGGCCCAGTTGATGAAAAAATCCGCCGTGGTCAGGGCGAATTCCCCGCCGGGGATGCGCTCGATTCGCACGGCCATTAAATTCTTACTCCCACTCCAAGGCCCCCTTGCGCCAGGCGTAGAAAAGGCCCAACAACAGCATGCCCGCGAAAATGCCGATGGCCAATAATCCGGCGGCGCCGGCTTCTTTGGCTTTCACGGCCCAGGGAAAAATATACAGGGTTTCAACGTCGAACAGCACGAACAGCAAAGCAAAGGTATAAAAACGCAGGTGGATGCGGATATCGGTTCCGCCGGAAGGCAAAATGCCGCACTCGTAAGGCATCATTTTGCGCTCTTCCTGGACGCGCGCCCTGGCTCGAAGCAGCCAGGCGGCGGATAAGGTGACCGTGGCAAAAATAACGGCCAGCACCGCGAAGATGCCGATGTTAGCCATTTCGATCATATTTATTGGGCTTCCATTTTACTCGTTTAATTTTGACGCGTCTATTTGCTTTGTAGCAAAACTTTAAAATCTTCGCCAAATCCATAGGGATGGATCAGGGACTTGATCTTAAGATTATCCTCGACGGCCCCTCGATCCATGCCGGCCTTGACCCCCGCGCCGATGCCGTTGCGGATCAAAAAACTCCCCAAGGTTTCATAAGACGTGGACTCAAAACCCAGCCGATGGCCCCACTCCAACAACAAGGAAAAATCCACCGGACTCGTCAAGTCCTCGGACCCGGGGCGGCCGAAATCCGGGTACTTCACCCTTTTGTCGGCGAACGCCTTGACGGGAACGCGCTGAAAAACGTCGGGACGGCAATCGCCGAAATCAATGGTGATCAGAAAGCCGCCCTCCATGACATTCCAAGCGGATTCAAGGTAGCGCAGGGCGTCCATATTCAAGGCATAGGGGACGTTGTTCGGCAGGTCGAGGCCGAACGACACGCGCACCGGATCCTCGCAGTTTCTCCAGGATAAACGCTCGGGATCGCCGCTGACATGGCCCTCTTCCACGCGTTCGGCTTGACGGCGGCGGATCAGCCAGACCGGAAAAGCGTCGATCAGTTCGTTGGAAACGACGGCTCCGTGCATTTTGGCGATTTGATTAATATCCGGGCAAGCGAATACTTTGCCCGGGAACAAACGCGACAGGCGCTCAAAAGCCGCGCTCAGCCGCGCCACGCTGCGATCGACCAAAATGACCTGGAGGCGCTCGTATAAGACGGGGTCTTCGACGCGCAAGGTTTCGATGATCGCGCGGCTTAATTGGGCTTCGGAACCGCAGCCCGCCTCAACCAACGTCAGGGGGCCGCGCCAATCGTTCAACAAATCCGGCCATTCGCGCATCAATTCCCTGGCTAAACCCTGACCCAAATATGGCCCAAAGTTGGGGGCGGTCACATAATCCGGCAGCGAGCTCAGGCGCCGGCTGTAGTAGCCGCTGTTTTTATCGTAGAGGGCATGCTCCATCCAATCTTTGAATATCATGGCTGTTGAAAGACGAAAAGGCTGACCTTGCACCCTTCGCAGAGCTTCGGGTACGCCGGGCCGCCTGAGGCGGAACTGCACCGGTAGAGGCGGGACCCCTGCAGTCAAACAGGCGATCCTGCCGATATGGAGAACCAGCCGTTTTGGGGCGGGTTCTCTAAAAATTAATTAAACCTGTTTTTACAGGTCTTCGGCGCCTAATGTTTTACGCGATCCGTCGGTCTGAACTTTGGTCAATGATTCGCGGATGATGGCCTCGACTTTTTTGGACAAGCCGTCGATATAATCTCCGCCCGTGCGGTAACCCGCCTCTTTAACCATTTTCTTAATTTTGCTCACGACAACAAGAGTATCGGCCATATCATTCCTCCAATATCAATTTTAAACGATTAAGACGCATTATTCCATTATTCCGGCGTGTCTGTGAAGTCGCTCCTTAAACCCACGGCCGTGCGCGAGGGGTCGGCATAAACGATTTCTTCCAGCTCGGCCCTGACCGATCCGATAAAAACTTCGGCTTTGACTTGGACGGGAATTTTTCGCGCGTCATTGGTAAACCAAATACGCATGGACTTCCCTTTTTGGATGAAAATGCCCTCGTCGCGCAGCATGGGCTCGACCACCAAACAATCGAATTCCCCGGCTGGGGTGCGCACTTTCTCTCGTTTAAGGACGCGCACCTTCAGAGGCCAATCTTTTCTGGTGTTGACGTCCACGGAGAACTCTTTCCCCGGGACCAAATCCTGCGTGCGAATCCAATAAAGGGCGGACATGACGTCGTAGGCTCCTGGCTTGATCGAGCCCTGCTCCGTGATTTCCGTGCCGTCTTTCTTCTTGACTAAGGCCGTGAACCGGCCTGCCTCATGATCGAAATCCACAATTTCATGGCGGCGGAAGCGCCCTTCGCGCAGGTATTTGCCGAAACCGAGGGATTGGAACGTGGCGACGTCGAGCCAGGCTTCATTTCTATCGCGCACTTTATAAAAAGTGTCGAAGAACGGAAGCGTCCTAGCCGATGAAAGAAGATGGTAGGCCGTGCGGCTGCTTCTCTCAACCACGGCCGGAGAGCCTAGGGTGGAGCGGCCCACCTTAATAACTCCCCAATGAACGGAATAGATGTATTCTTCGCGGCCCAAACCGATGGCCCGGGCCGTTTCAGCCAAAGCCGAGGACTCAGGCGAAGGCGCATTCGCTTGTCCGGTGGTTCCGGGTTCCAAAGCGAAAAGCGGGAATCCGCTCAACAGAAGAGCCGGCGCCCCAAGCCAAAGCAGGAGTCTCATAGCCCCTCGTTGGCTAAGGCTGCCTAAAGCCGGTAAACCAGCTTGAACCACAAGAACGCGAAGATGCCCAGGCAAGCGAGAAAATTTTTCCATTCTTTAAATTTTTCCAAACGCCGGAAATCAAGCGGACCCACCGACGACCATCGAAGCTGCTTTACCGCTTCTTTTCCCGGCAGAAAAACCGGCGTGCGCGACGCGTAATGCTCCCATTCTCCGGCCCATTGACTCATCATCTCCTCTTCCTCAAGTAAAATAGCCTGTTTATAAACGAAGAGCATATACCCGCCCAAAATCAGCCCAAGCATCGCGAACGAAACAAAATTGCGAAAACCGAAACAGGCGACCCACATGCCGGCGGCTTGCAAAGCCGTCCCCAAATACATGGGGTGACGCACCAATTGATAGGGACCCTTCATGACCAACCCGCCCGGGCGATCGGGCGGCGTCACCCGGGCCCAAATCCTCAGCACGGCCCCGGCCAACGCCAGCGCCAGCCCGGCGGCGAAAAAAATCCGGTTGCGCGGGTGGGTCAGCACGACTAAAACGACGAACAGAACCGCGCGGTTTAAGGTGATGCGCCGGGGAACGGCCCACCGGCTCAAGCGCTCCAGAAACGTCGCCGACTTGTTATCCATATCCGGGTTGCGGATTTGCTCGTTCACCGGGCGGCCTCTCTGCGAATAATCCACCGGGCGGCGCTCGCCAAATCGCGCGCGATATGAGCAGGGCGCGCGGCTTGATGGCGCCCGAGGGAGGGACGCTCCCCGCGCCCATGCCCGGTCAAGACAAACACGCCGGTCATGCCCGAACGATTCGCCAATTCCATGTCCACGGCCTTGTCTCCGATCATATAGGAACGGCGAGGATTGAGATTCAATTCGCGCCTGGCCCGCTGAATAAGCATGGTTTTTGGTTTTCGGCAGGAGCATCGCTGCCAAGGGGCATGCGGGCAAAAATAAACGCCGTCAAGGCGCACCGCGCCCGTGCGATGCAGAAGCCGGCTCATTGTCTTATTGATCTCATGAACGACATCCAAGGACACCCAGCCCCTCCCGATTCCAGATTGATTGGAAACAATCACCAATTTAAATCCTCGCTTTTTGAGCCGGCGCAAGGCAAGGCCCGCTCCATTATAGAGCTTAACACCTGCGGGATCGGTCAGGTAGTGGGCTTCGCGGATGATGGTGCCGTCGCGATCCAGGAATACGGCTCTTGAACCGCCGGCTTTTTTAGTACGAGGCATTGATTAAAGGTCAGACCCTAACGAATCGCCGGATCAGGCCGGCGGGCGGCCGCCGACCAAGCAAAGGCCAGGATCAAGTACAGCGTAAAAACGATTTCCGTGTCTTGGAAAGCGCTCTCCGTAATATTCATGACCAAAAAAGCCGTCATCGCGGCCAAGGTTGCGATATGGAGATCCCGCCGGTCGGCGTCTTTGCTTAAATGAACGGCGGCCGAAACGATCAACGCCGCGAACAAGGCCAGCAAAACGATGAGTCCCGGCCAGCCGCGTTCTCCGGCCTGCTGCAAATACAAGCTGTGAACGTCGGACCAGATTTCCTGCCGATGCGGAAAATGCTCTTTCCATTCCTGATGGAAATAATCCGGCCACACGGTGCGGATATGCGCGATGCCCACGCCTGCGACCGGATGATCCTCCAAAACGCGCAGCGCGACTTTCCACATGATGATCCGGTCTTGATTGCTGTCCGGATTAAACGTGGATTTGAGGCGGCCCCAAACCGACGGAGATAAAAACAGCAGCAGGCAGGGAATGGCGAAGGGAAGCAGGATGCGCCAAGCGACTTTCTTGGAGAACGTCATATAACCGGCGGCAATCGCCAACAGGCCCACGAAAAAGCTCATCGTGGGCCCGCGCGACTCGGAAACTAAAACAGCCGCCAAGGCCGCGATCCCCAGGCCCACGCCCAACAGCCGCCGGGAACGCCAGGCGCCGACTAAAAACAAACCGCCCAGCGCCAAGGTTTCGGCATAGGTAAGCGTGTGCATGGTTGAGTGGATGCGCCGTCCTTGCTCGGGCATCAGGGCTAATTTTCTGATCCATCGCTGGGATGAATTCTTAAGCCAGTCATTGACCCCGGGGAACCATTCGTAAATAGCCATCTGGGCGAATCCGCTGGCCGCCAAAAAAGCGATGCTCGCCGTAAAACCGATCAACGCCCAATACCGGGCCTTGGGCTCGATGCGAAAGGTATTGTAAAGCAGCCAAAAAATCAGGCATAGAAAATCAGCCCTCCAATAATTGAGGCTTCGGGCAACGCCCTCGCCGAACAGGCTGGAGACCAGGCCCCACAAAACATAAAACCCGAAAAAAATATGCAGAGGCAAATCTTCGCGTCGCGGATGCCAGCGATTCGCGACGCACCACCAAACAAAACCAATGCCCAAAATGCCGGCCGAGATATACCCCAGAGAGATGGATGGAGCCATGGTCAACGCGAATAAGAATGAACCGGCGATGAGCAAATGATTGGGGGTCAATTTAAACTTCATGGGCCGCCAAATTCTTCGATCCGGCATTGATGGCCGCCGCTTCATGCCGGCGCTTCCAGCGATTATGGCCCCAGAGCCAATCCTCCGGATGAGCCCGAACCCAGGACTCGATTTGGGCCGTCAATCGGCGGGTTAGCTCATGGGCGCGCTCGGTTTTGCTTTGAGGGAACTCCTGCGCCGTGGCTTGGAGCCGCTCAAAACGCAAGATTTGCCTCAACCCTTCCCGGCGGACATGCACGCCGACGATTGGGCTTGCCGTTCTCAGGTGAAGAAGGGCCGTCAAGGTGGTTGTGGCCGCTGGGATGCCGAAGAAATCAACAAAAACTCCCCCCTTGTAAAGGTTTTGATCCATCAGTATGCCCACGCAGCCGCGATTTTTAAGCCACTCCTGCGTCTCTTTGATCGCCTGATGATGCGTGAGCAGGTGCATGCCGAAACGGCGGCGATTATTGTTGTGCCAACGGTCCAAAAAAGGATTTTTTTGGACTCGGACAACGGCGGCTACGGGGTAAGCGGCTGAAATTCTTAGAGCCCCCAACTCCCAATTGCCCAGATGCGCGCTATGCAAGAGAACGCCCCGGCCCTCCCGAAGGGCAACGTCTAAAACTTCAGGGTTTTCAAAAACGGCGCAGCTTTCAAGCTGCTCCTTGCTGAGGACCGAAATTCTCAGCCACTCAAAAGTGGTCAATGTCACCCGGCGCCAAAACTCCCGGGCGATCTCGTCACGCCGTTCTTGGCCCAACTCAGGAAAGGCAAGTTTCAAGTTGGCCAGAACCAAACGACGGCGGCTCGCAACGGCAAAACAAATCAAAGGGGCTAAGAGCCTGCTCAATGACTCGATATTTTTCCAGGACAACAAGCCAAATAAGCCTGTCAGCGTCCTGACCAAAACAAACTCGAAAAAATACTTAAGCGTGCGCATGGACATTCCTGTCTATTCTATCTTGAAGGAGGCGCCAAAATTCGTCCGTCTTCCCCTCGAAGGCCCAACGGATGTCGAGGCTGTGCCAGGATAAAGACCGGCGCCCGGTATTCACAGGACAGCGCACCGCGTCTTTAGCCGTGGTCACGACCATGGCGCAGCCTACCGTGCGTAAAAAACCGCCAGGCCCGGCTGCGCTTGATGAACCCGGGCTGACAATCGGTCTAAATCCTCCCGCTTGACCGCATCCGCGTGCGTAATAATGACGGCATCCGCGCGTTTCAAGCCCCAAACCAAGGGTTCGCGCAGCCAGCCGTAGGGCAGCAAACCACGCAAGGCTTCGGGGTTCGAGGCATCGATCAAGACCAGACTCAAATCTTTCTTCAAGGCGGTATGCTGATGCCCGTCGTCCATGATGAAAATTAATTTTGAATCTGAAATTTTAAATTTTGAATCCAGATAATCCCTGGCTGTCTCATAGCGATTCCTTCCGACCAAAACCTTAAATTCCCCATGAGTTCCGATTTTTTCTTCAAGCAGGCGGGCCTCGTCGCCGCCTTTGTAGCCGCGCGTGAGCACCACCGCCCGATACCCGCGCGCCATCAACTCTTGGACCAAATAAAGGGTCAACGTGGTTTTGCCCGTGCCCCCGGCCGTCATATTGCCCACGCTGATCACCGGGTAAGGCACGCTGCGCTCATGCGGGAAACAAGAAATCCAGATTTGGCGGATCGCGCAGGCCGCCCCGTACAACAGGCTCAACAGCCAAAGCAACGCCCGGCCCGCGACCGAGCCGCTTAATTTAAACCAGGCTTGGCGCATGCGAACCCACGGCTTCCCGGTAAATATGAAGCGTGCCTTCGACCATGGCCTTGACTGAAAAATGTTCGTGAACGAATTGATGGGCTGAATCGGTTTTGGACTTGATCTCCTGCGGGTCAGCCCGTAGAAATGACTCGACAACCCGGGCCAAATCCGCCGCATCGCCGTTTTTAAAAAGCCAGCCGCGCTCGGTAGAAACCAGTTCCCGATTGGCGTCGATGTCGCTGGCAATGACCGGGATGTTCATGGCGAAGGCTTCCCTGATCGCGCCGGATGAACCCTCGCCTTTGAGCGAAGGGCAAACCAAAACTTTGCTGACGCTGAGAATCTCCTCGACATCAACGCGCC